>JAJFIN010000448.1 GCA_021774955.1 Alphaproteobacteria bacterium
GACACAATCGAGATTCACAATTTTCTCAAGACCCGCTGAAGAGAATCGAACCTATGCCGTTAAAGCGTCGTCTCACAACGAGTCTTGCATGGATGTTTGCAGGAAGTTGGGCTGAGCAGGCGGTCAATTTCTTGGTCTTCATCATCTTAGCACGCCTCTTGGGTGCTCAAGCTTTCGGGCTTGCGATGATGTCAATGGTCTTTGTCGTTTTCGCCGAATTCCTCGTGCGTGAAACACTCACGGAATCGATCATTCAAATCGAACATCTAGAAGACGGTCATTTGGATGCCGTTTTTTGGCTGCTAAGTTTATTGTCCGGAACCATCTATTTGAGCCTTATCTTGTTTGCGAGCTTCATCGCGTCGGTCTACAACGAACCTCAAGTATCCAACCTCATCATTTGGCTTTCCCCCACCGTGTTGATGATCGGCGTCACAGGCGTTCCGGTGGTCATGCTTCGCCGAACATTCAAATTTCGCGCCCTTGCGGTACGCGCCACACTGGGTGTTGTGGCCGGTGGCATCGTCGCAATTGCGATGGCTTTTATGGACTACGGCGTTTGGTGCCTTGTGGGGCAACGACTTACCCAAGTGTTCGTGAACAATGCCCTGGCCTGGTTCGCTCAACCGTGGCGCCCAGGTTTTCGAGCGCAACCCAAACATTTTAAAGAAGTTAGCAGTTTCGGCATCAAAGTTATCGGACTGCGAGCAACTGAATTAATTTCAGCACAGACCCCGGTAATCCTTATCGGGTCAGTTTTTGGGTCAGTTATTCTTGGCTATTACACAATCGCTTGGCGCGTGATTGAGATTCTAACTTTCCTTGTCATCACACCGATACGCCAAGTTGCCCAACCTGCTTTCGCCAACTTAAAAGCCCACCGCGAACAAGTTCGAGACTTGCTCCATGACATTTCAGATGCCTCGAGCTTAGCCAGTGCTGCCATCTTTATGGGGCTTGCCGCTGTCGCCAGCCCGGCAATCGTCGTGCTCTTTGGTGTGAAATGGGCACCGGCCGCTCCGATCTTACAAATTCTTTGCTTTGTCGGCCTTTTCATGTCCATCGAAAGGTTACAGCAATCGTTTTGCCTCGCTCTCGGACGCGCCGGGGGGCTTCTAGTCCTTTCAATCATCGAAGCCACAGTCGGAATAGCGGCGATGATTGTCGCTTCAAACTTCGGATTAATGGCCATCGTCATCGTCTTTGTCGCACGCTATTATGTGCTTTGGCCTTTCCGTTTTATCATATTACGGAAAATATCAGGATTCGAATTAAGCCGGTATCTTGGACTAATATTGCCACCTTTTGCGATTTCGCTCGTGATGGCCGGAATGGTTTTGGGATGGCAAGAATTAGCCCGTCCCGCCTTATCCTCGACGCCGTTGCTTGCGACATCGGTTATTATCGGTGTCGTTGTTTATCTGGGCCTTGTCCGTCTACTATTACCAATGCGGTTTGCGCGCGCTTTGACATTCCTAGGAACAATTCATCATTCAACAAACAAGATCGTCGAAGATGACCTTCCACCACAACAACAACCAACTACCGTGTTAGATATCAATCAAGATAGTTAGAACCAGAATCCGTCAGTTTGGGTCCGGCCACATGAAAAAACTACGCATTGCAATGTTGACAACTTTCTACCCGCCTTACAGTTTTGGCGGCGATGCGATGGGTGTGCAACGACTTGCGCGTGCTCTTGTTGGTAGGGGGCATCACGTGACAATGGTCCATGACATCGACGCCTATATTACTCTAGCGCGACATGAACCCGATATTACTCCGGTGACTGATGGTATTGAGGTTATTGGTCTTCGCAGTAACTTTGGTATGATTTCTAATCTTCTCACACACCAACTTGGACGACCAGTCGTACATCATAGGCAGTTAACCGACATCCTGAGCCCCGGCGCCTTTGATATTATCTGGTACAACAACATTTCACTTGTTGGCGGGCCGGGTATTTTGTCGTGTGGTGACGGAATTAAAATCTATGAAGCCCATGAGCACTGGTTGGTATGTCCCACCCATGTTTTGTGGCGTCATAATCGGGAGACGTGCGATTCCAAGGAATGTCTCCGATGTTGCATCAGCTACAAACGCCCCCCACAGCTCTGGCGAAATACGCAATATTTCCAAAAGCAACTGGATCAGGTCGACGTCTTTGTCGCAAAAAGTGAATTTAGCCGCGAAAAACATCGTGAGTTTGGATTTACAAAAGAGATGAAGGTAATTCCTTACTTCTTGCCTGACACCCCTCACGAGAAAACTCCGTCTGACGAGCCTCCTCATGACCGCCCGTATTTTCTGTTTGTCGGCCGATTGGAAAAAATAAAGGGCGTTCAGGATGTCATTCCAAACTTCGCTAATTACCCCAACGCAGATTTTTTGATAATCGGCAGCGGTGAATATGAAGCTGAATTAAAGAAAATGGCGGCACCCTACCCCAACATTAAATTTCTCGGTCGGCTTTCTCCTGAGGAATTATCCCGCTACTACAAGTCGGCAATCGCACTCATTGTCCCTTCCGTCTGCTATGAAACGTTTGGCATCATTCTCATAGAAGCGTTTCGAGAGGGAACACCCGTTCTCGTTCGCAAGATCGGTCCCTTCACCGAAATTGTTAACAGATGTGAAGGAGGCGTTCTGTACAGCAACAACGATGAAATGGTCCAAGCGATGCACCAAATGCAAGAACAGCCCGAATACCGCTCAAAGCTGGCCCGCTCCGCACGGTCAGGCTTCGAAAATCACTGGAGTGAAGACAAAGTGGTGAACGAATATTTTACGACTTTAAGATATCAAGCTATACAAAAGGGGTATCACGACATAGCCAAGGCTTTGGAGGCGTAAGTACCTAGATGAGACTACTTATAACCGGTGCTGCAGGATTTATTGGGTCACATTTGGCCGAACGATTTCTCGCTGACGGGCATCACGTTGTTGGACTGGACAATCTTTCAACCGGGTCGATGGACAATCTGGCCAGCATCAAAGACAGCGACAGTTTCGAATGTGTGATCGGTTCAGTCCGTGATCAGTCTTTGGTGACCGAACTTGTTGACCAGTGCGACGTTGCAATCCATATGGCAGCCGCGGTCGGGGTAAAATACATTCTCGAGCGCCCAAGCTATTCGATCCACACCAATGTCAATGGTACTGAAAATTTGCTCCACGCGGCTTCAGGTCGCGACAAACTTGTCTTGATCGCGTCAACGTCTGAGGTCTACGGAAAGTCGACTAAGACACCTTTCAACGAAGCTGATGATCTCGTTCTTGGATCAACCGCCAATATGCGGTGGTCCTACGCCTGTGCGAAAGCCCTTGATGAGTGCCTCGCATTGGCCTATGCGCAAGAAAGCAAAGTTTCGACGATCATCACGCGACTGTTCAACACAACAGGGCCGCGTCAAACTGGTCGCTACGGCATGGTGGTACCAAATTTCATTGAACAAGCAATGAGCAACGAACCCATTACCGTATACGGATCAGGTGATCAAAGCAGGTGTTTTTCACATGTGGCCGATATCGTTGAAGCAATCGTGAAAATCATCAATGTTCCGAAAGCCGTTGGTCAAGTCTTCAATATTGGCAACGACCAGGAGATTACCATTGAAGGTCTTGCTCAAATGATCAAAGACATGACCGACAGTAAGTCTGAGATCATCAAAGTACCTTACGAGCAGGCTTATACTCACGGCTTTGAAGATATGC
>JAJFIN010000449.1 GCA_021774955.1 Alphaproteobacteria bacterium
CAACGATCGACCGCAGAACCGGAGAAATGCAGTTAGATCGATTGCTGGAAGTTGTTGAAGATGTTGATACTCCAACGGTACAGATTTCGCTCGACGAGGCGCGCCGCAAGAATTCCGAGATTCAAATAGGTGAATTCTTCACAGAGCCGCTTCCTCCGATCGAATTTGGTCGGATTGCGACCCAAACTGCCAAGCAAGTTATCGTGCAGAAAGTGCGCGATGCCGAACGCGAGCGTCAGTACGAAGAATATAAAGACCGGATCAACGAGATCGTTCATGGCTCGGTAAAACGCGTCGAGTATGGAAATGTAATTGTCGATCTTGGCCGCGGTGAAGCTGTTGGCAGGCGCGATGAATTATTGCCTCGTGAATCGTTTCGTCCTCAGGATCGCATCCGAGCCCTTATCGTCGATGTTCGTCGCGAGCAACGCGGGCCTCAGATTTTTCTGTCGCGCTCCAACCCAGAATTCATGGCCAAACTTTTCAGCCAAGAGGTGCCTGAGATTTACGATGGCATTATCGAAATTAAATCAGTTGCCCGGGACCCCGGCAGCCGCGCTAAAATCGCCGTCGCTTCCAATGAAGGTTCGATCGACCCCGTTGGCGCCTGCGTCGGCATGCGCGGCAGTCGCGTCCAAGCGGTTGTTAATGAGCTTCAAGGCGAAAAAATTGATATTATTCAATGGTCGCCAGACCCAGCGACATTCATCGTCAATGCTTTAGCACCTGCTGACGTTGTCAAAGTCGTGCTCGATGAAGACGCGGAGAAAATTGAAGTTGTTGTTCCGGACGACCAGTTGTCGCTGGCCATTGGTCGACGAGGCCAAAATGTCCGCCTTGCCTCTCAGCTTACCGGCTGGGACATTGATATTATGACTGAGGCTGAGGAATCAGAACGCCGACAAGCAGAATTCCGTGAGCGGAGTGCTTTGTTTATTGAAGCTCTCGATATTGACGAGGTTATTGCCCAGTTGTTGACCTCGGAAGGTTTCTCCTCAATTGAAGAAATTGCTTACGTCTCTCTCGAAGAACTTTCAGGAATTGAAGGCTTTGATGTGGAGACCACTCAGGAGCTTCAAACCCGGGCTAAAGAATACCTTGACGCCAAAGAAGCTGAGTTTGACAACCGACGCAAAGAGTTGGGTGTCAGTGACGAATTGGCAGAGATTGAAGGTGTAACCGGGGCGATGCTTGTTGCTTTGGGGGGCGAAGAGATCAAAACCCTTGAAGATCTAGCCGGCTGCGCCACAAGTGATCTCGTCGGCGGCTATACTGAAATTGTCGATGGAGAACGCCAACATGAAAAAGGTCTTTGGGACGATTTCGACGTAACCGATGAAGAAGTGAACGGTTTGATCCTTCAAGCACGGATTGCCGCTGGTTGGATCACGGAAGAAGACCTTGAAGTAGAAGAGGAAGAAGAAACATCCGAAGCAGACGCAGATGGTGAGGAGGTCGCTGACGCGACGTCCGAGGTCTGAAGGTGATGTTTGCGAGGCACAATAATCTTGATGAACAAAGCTCAACAAAGCGAACACGTAAATCGCAAGTGTATTGCCAGCGGCGAGATCAAGCCGAAGGCGGTGATGTTGCGCTTTGTTGTCGGGCCGGATAGCTCGATTGTTCCTGATATTGATGAGTGCTTGCCGGGGCGGGGGATCTGGCTCAGTGCTGACGCATCAAGCGTCGGTTTGGCGATAAAAAAAGGCGTTTTCAGTCGCGCGGCAAAAAAGAAAGTGTCCGTCAATCCGGCTCTGGCTGATGTAATTGAACAACTTCTGGTAAAAAAATGCGTCAATACGCTCGGCCTTGCCCGCAAGGCTGGCAGCGCCGTTTGTGGTTTTGACAAAGTCGACGCGCTCATCGCAGCTAAGCGGCCTGCCCTTTTGTTGGAGGCCAGTGACGGGGCCAAGGATGGTCGGCGAAAATTGGTCGGCCGGGCGAAAAGACACGAACAAGACAAACAAAGCGCAATTCCCGTGATCGATTGGTTAAAAAGTGACGAATTGGGTTTGGCATTTGGTCGGGGAAGTGTGATACATGCAGCCCTGACCGAACATGGAATATCAGATCGATTGTTGCGTGATTGTCACCGCCTTAACGGGTTTAGGGTAAAGGCTGCGCAATTATCGGATTAAAATGGCGGGTTGGTGGTCTAGACGTAACCCGAGTAGATGAACGAAAGAAATAAAGGGTCAGCATGAGCGAGTCGGAACAGACAGGCGAAAAGGCGGCAGCAAAGCCAGCACGCAAGCCTTTGACGCTAAAGAAAAGAACACCAGGCGAAGGTGCAGCTGCACCCGTGCGCCAAAGTGTTTCTCATGGCCGTTCAAAATCTGTTGTTGTTGAAAAACGTCGCCGCCGGGTAGCGACTAAAGAACCTGTGGCTGCACCGACGCCAGAGCCAAAAGCAGAAGAGGCAGCGCCTGCACCTGCTGCCGAAAGTGTCGAGACCGAAACCCAACAAGATCTCAGTAATTTGACCGAGCAAGAACGCAGTGCGCGCGCCAAAGCACTCGAAGGCGCGCTCGCGCGGCAAGACGAAGAAACCGAACAGAGAAAAGAGCGCGAACGCAAACGCGAAGAAGTGTCAGCGCAACGGGCGAAGGAACGCGAAGACACCGAGCGCCTTGCCGCTGAAGCGGAAGCTACGCGCCTTGCTGATATTGAACTGGCGAGCAAAGAAGCAGAAGAGACAACGCGCCGCAACGAAGATGCTAAACGTAAAGCCGCCAGAGAGACGGTTGGCAGTGATACCGGTGATGACCAACGGCTCGAGAAATTGGGCGGACGGATCAAAAAGAAAACGGAGCAAGAAAAACCGACGTCCCGCATACGCAATGAGCCGGGCCGGCGCCAGGGCAAATTAACAATTGCCAAAGCCTTGGATGACAGTGAGCGAACGCGATCCATGGCGGCCATGCGCCGCGCGCGTGAACGTGAAAAGCGGGCCGCACGCGGCGTGTCCGAAGCACCGCAAAAGGTTATTCGCGAAGTTATTATTCCTGAGACGATTACCATCAAAGAGCTTGCCGATCGTATGGCCGTACGTGGCGTCGACATCATCAAATACATGATGAAACAAGGCACGATGGCAACCGCCAATGATGTAATTGATGCCGATACCGCGCAGTTGGTCGCAGAAGAATATGGCCATTCGGTTAAACGCGTCGCAGAATCAGATGTCGAAGAAGGTTTGATCTCTGAAGATCAAGAAGCAGATCTTCAGCCCCGCGCCCCAGTTGTCACCGTCATGGGTCATGTCGATCATGGTAAAACATCTTTGCTTGATGCCATTCGCCAGGACGATGTGGCGGCCGGTGAAGCCGGCGGCATCACCCAGCATATTGGTGCCTACCAAGTCGACACTCCATCTGGTCAGAAAGTAACCTTCCTTGATACCCCTGGTCATGCAGCGTTTACGCAAATGCGTGCCCGCGGTGCAGAGGTCACGGATATCGTGATCCTTGTTGTTGCTGCTGACGACGGTGTAATGCCTCAAACCGTCGAGGCGATCAATCACGCCAAAGCTGCTGGCGCGCCGATCATCATCGCCATCAATAAGATGGATAAGCCGGGTGTCGATCCAACTCGTGTTCGAAACGAACTTCTCCAACACGAAATTGTTGTTGAAGAATTAGGCGGTGATGTGCAAACCGTGGAGGTTTCAGCACTGGAAAAAACGGGATTAGATACGCTAGAGGAAGCCATTGTGCTTCAAGCCGAAATTTTGGAATTGAAAGCTAATCCAAGTAGTACCGCTAGTGGAACAGTGGTTGAAGCCAAACTGGATAAAGGCCGCGGGCCTGTGGCGACCGCATTGGTCCAGCGTGGCACATTACGTCGTGGCGACATCATTGTTGCTGGCTCCGAATGGGGTCGTGCCCGAGCTCTTGTTAATGACCGTGGCGAGCAAGTTGAAGAAGCGGGACCTTCGGTCCCTGTTGAAATTTTGGGATTGGGTGGCACACCACTCGCCGGCAATGATTTAGTGGTCGTCGATTCAGAAGCGCGCGCTCGAGAAGTAACGGAGTATCGTCTGCGCAAAGAGCGCGATGCGAAATCTGCTGCGTCTACGACCCAGCGTGGAACGCTGGAGCAAATGCTCGAGCAGATCAAAGAAAAAGAAATCAAAGAATTGCCCATTGTTGTCAAAGCCGATGTTCAAGGCTCTGTAGAAGCTATCGGTGGCGCTCTTAAAAATCTGGGTACAGAAGAAGTTTCTGCACGTATTGGTTTGTCCGGTGTGGGGGGTATCACGGAATCAGATGTGATTTTTGCTAAAGCAGCTCAAGCACCCATCATTGGGTTTAATGTGCGGGCTAACAGCCAAGCACGTGAACTGGCCGAACGCGAAGGTGTTGAAATTCGCTATTATGCAATCATTTACGACCTTATTGATGACATCAAAGCGGCTATGTCCGGTCTTTTAGATCCGACCTTGCGAGAAACATTCCTCGGTAATGCTGAGATTCTCGAAGTTTTCAATGTTTCGAAAATTGGTCGTGTGGCCGGGTGTCGTGTCACTGAAGGTAACGTTCAGCGTGGGGCTAAGGTTCGCCTCATTCGCGACAATGTGGTGATCCATGACGGCACGCTTTCGACCCTGAAACGCTTCAAAGATGAAGTGAAAGAAGTTCAGTCAGGCCAGGAATGCGGAATGGGTTTTGAAAACTATCAAGACTTACAAGCGGGCGATGTGATCGAGTGTTTCACTGTCGAGGAAATTGCTCGGTCGCTATAGGGACACCATACCGGTCACTTTGTGCCGATGACGGTCGTGAGATCTAAAATGTCAAAAACCTATTCAACGGCCAAAGGGCCGACGCAGCGCCAATTGCGGGTCGGTGAAATGTTACGCCACGAGATCTCGGTGATTTTAACGCGTGGTGATTTACGTGACCCGGTACTTGACGGTGTGCCGATGACAATATCTGAGGTCAGGCCGAGCCCTGATATGCGATCGGCAGAAGTTTTTTGTCTGCCGCTGGGCGGGCAAAATACTGACGATGTTATCTCTGCGCTCAATAAATGCGCAGGTCATGTGCGTGGACAGCTTGGGCGTCAGATCACAATGAAATTTACTCCGAAGCTTCGTTTTAGACGGGACCATTCTTTTGACGAAGCGGCGCATATTGATGGCTTGCTCAGTTCCAAACCGGTGAAGCGCGATCTAAGCGCCGGTGAAGAGGATGAAAGCTGAAAGCTAGGGTCTAAATTCATGGCGCGACGAAAGAGCGGCAATCCAGTCCACGGTTGGGTCATCATCGATAAACCTCAAGGGATTGGGTCGACTAATATTGTTGGTAAGGTCCGCTGGGCTTATGAAGCGCAAAAAGCCGGTCATGCCGGAACGCTTGATCCTTTGGCATCGGGGATCTTACCGATTGCTTTGGGCGAAGCGACCAAAACCGTTCCATATCTAATGGCGGCCTTGAAAACCTATCAATTTACCGTGGCATGGGGTGCGCGCACCGAAACCGACGACCTTGAAGGCGCGGTTGTCGCTGAAAGTGATGTGCGGCCCAATATCAACGCCATCAATCAAGCACTTCCGGCATTTATCGGCGAGATCGAGCAGATACCGCCGGTCTATTCGGCGATAAAAGTGGATGGAGAGCGTGCCTACACTAAAGCCCGCCGGGGTGATGATGTGGTGCTGACACCGCGAAAAGTCGTTGTCAAAAGTTTTGAGCTGCGGTCGAGCGCCCTGCCAGAGTGCGCCACCCTTGAGGTTATCTGCGGTAAAGGGACCTATATCCGGGCTCTTGCGCGGGATTTGGCCCAGGCTTTGGGCACCGAAGGCCATGTCACCATGCTGCGGCGA
This sequence comes from Alphaproteobacteria bacterium, assembly GCA_021774955.1. Taxonomy (GTDB): domain Bacteria; phylum Pseudomonadota; class Alphaproteobacteria; order M2410; family M2410; genus JAJFIN01. The sequence goes on from JAJFIN010000449.1 coordinate 5,828, forward strand.
ACCGCCGTTGGACCTTTCAATTTAGAGCGTGCGATTTCGCTGGAAAAGCTAGATGACTTACGCCATAGTGCCGCCGATTTCCGACCCCTTCTACCGGTCATGACCGCGCTGGACGACATCCCGGCCCTGGCCAT
>JAJFIN010000450.1 GCA_021774955.1 Alphaproteobacteria bacterium
ATTCTTATATGCCATCATAACAATCTGATTTAGTTAACATGGGATGACCGAGGTCAAAGAAAGTCAGGTTTATCATCGGGTGTTAAGAGCGTCTCGCAATGTGCGGGCAATTTCGAGGTTTGCAGCATGGGCTTCAGGAACGGCCCCGCCCATCATCGTGAATGAATGCGTCAATCCGTCAAAGCATTTGAATTTCACATCAACACCCGCAGCTGCCAGCTTATCAGCGTAGGCTTTGCCTTCGTCTGTCAACGGGTCAAAGCCTGCGGTCATGATCATTGTTGGCGGAATGAACGAGCAATCTTCTTGATCAAGCGCTGACAGGCGTGGATCATTGCGTTGCCCGTCATCGGTAAAACAAAGAGAACCGAACCAGTCCATCAAATCTTTGCTGAGCGGATAAGCCGTCGCGTAGGTCTCATAAGACGGCATAGCTTGTTTGGTTGTCAGCCAGGCATAGACCAGAATTTGGTAGATCGGCAATTGTTTGCCCTGCGCTTTAGCTTGATAGGGGATCATGGAAGCGAGGTTGCCGCCGGCTGAATCTCCAGCAACCACAATTCTCGCCGGGTCAGATCCAAGGTCCGCTGCATTGGCCAGCGCCCAATCATAGGCGGCCATCGCATCTTCTGCCTGCGCGGGGTATTTATGTTCCGGCGCCAAACGATAATCGACATTGGCCACAATGACTTTGGCCTCATCGGCAAGCAAGGTGCAGAACGGTTCAGACAGCTCGGCTGATCCCACAACAAATCCGCCTTGATGAAACCATAAAACGATCGCTGCATCATCAGGTAAATCACGAGGCCAATAAAGGCGCACAGGAATATCGCCACCGAGCCCCGGTATCATACGCGTCTCTACACGAGACATTTGGCGCGGTTTGATTTCCAGTAGTGCAGCGCCCTCGGCCATGCCGTTGCGAATGTCACTAGGCTGAACACTGTCATAGTCCGGTGCTCCGGCGGCCGTTGCTTGCGCCCAGACCACTTGCATCATCGGGTGGAGTGTCCGCCCACCCATACTGATGGGTTCACCACCTGACATTTTAAGGAGCCAAGACTTGGGCAGATATTTGAATGAGTGCACCAAGGTGCGTTGGATTGCGTTGGCCATTTTTTTTCCTCCCATCCTTGCAAAAACGTCCTCCAGAAACATTTCGACAAGGAAATTATTTTTCGCCGAAAATCACGCTAATCGCGCGCCCGTATCATCGGTAAAGTCCTACCACTCTCCGGTGTTAGGCATTGAAGCCCAGGGCTCTTGCGGTGGCAGTTTATCGCCTGCTTGCAGAAGTTCAATTGAGATATTGTCTGGTGAGCGGACAAAGGCCATACCGCCGTCGCGCGGTGGGCGGTTGATGGTTACACCCGCATCCATCAGTTTCTGGCAGGTCGCATAAATGTCGTCGACGCGGTAAGCGAGATGGCCAAAATTGCGTCCTTCATCCAGCGTCTCTGTGTCCCAGTTATGGGTCAATTCAACCTGGGCTTTTTCATCGCCAGGGGCTGCAAGAAACACCAGAGTGAAGCGGCCGCCTTCGTTGTCATAGCGACCCATTTCTTCAAGGCCGAGCTTGTTGCAATAAAAATCCATCGATGCCTCAAGGTCGGCAACACGCACCATAGTGTGGAGATATTTCATCTAACCCTCATTTTCTTTGATTTGCTGACGAGAACCATGGCCCGAGCGTGGCTTACGTGCAAGTCCAATTGGCATTTTCGCATGGCTGGCCTATAGTTTGGGCTGCTTGCTTGGCTGACCAATAACAAAAACAAACGGAGAAACCGCATGGCAGACCCCTATCTCATTTATGGTGCTGAACCTTCGCCCTATTCAGTAAAAGTGCGGTCCTATTTCCGCTACAAGGATATCCCCCATGAATGGGTTTCGAGGTCAGCGGACCGCATGGAGGAATTTCAAAAGCTCGCCAAGCTTCCGCTTGTACCCTTGGTCGCACTCCCTGATGGTGGTGCGCTTCAAGATTCAACACCAATCATTGAAAAGATGGAGCAAGAGTTTTCTGAGCCATCGATACATCCAGACAGTGAAGCCATGTTTTTCATTTCCGCCCTCGTTGAAGAATATGGCGATGAATGGGGCAACAAACATATGTTCCATTATCGCTGGTGGTATGAACCTGACCAAGTCCACACCGGAGACTGGATCGCCAGCATCATGTTGCCCGATGCGCCCGATGAACAAAAAGCGGAAGTCTCCAAATCAATTCAGAAGCGGATGAAGCCGCGTATCAGTTTTGTTGGCTCGAGCGAGAAAACCAAAGACACAATTGAAAACTCATTTCACAATTTATTGGAAATCTTGGAATCGCATCTGTCAGGTCGGTCTTTTCTATTTGGCGAACGCCCGGCCTTTGCTGACTTTGGTCTTTATGCCCAAGTCTATGAAGAATCCTGTGATCCAACCGCAGGAGCTATCATAAAAGAAGGTTACCCCAACACGCTCGCTTGGGCGACGCGTATGCTCGATCCAAAGGCACAGGGCGAGTTCGAACCCTGGGAGAACCTTGCGCCTACTTTAATGCCTCTCTTGCGTGATGAAATCGGCGCGCTGTTCCTGCCTTGGAGTGAGGCGAATGCTGCCGCTCTGATGGCGGGTGAGGATGAAATGAGCGTCTTGCTAAAGGGACGGGAATTTAGCCAAACACCTCAAAAGTATCATGCTCGGTCTCTCGCCGCGATCAAAGATAAATACAATAGCCTTAATGATACTGCGTCGCTTAATCCCATTTTGGAAGAAGCCGGTATCCTCGATCATTTCAAATCTGCTTAAGGAATAAAGCTTGTGGATTTTACCAGCGACAATGCTTATGGCGTTGCCCCACAAATATTAGCAGCGCTCAGTGAGGTGAGTGCGGGCACAAGCCCGGCTTACGGAGACGACGAAGTCACCGCACGTCTTCAAGCCCAATTTTCTGAACTATTTGAACGTGATGTCGCGATGTTTTTGGTTGGCACAGGCACCGCTGCCAATAGTCTTGCTTTGGCTAGTCTGTCGCCGCCTTATGGTGTCATCTTTTGTCATGAGCACGCGCATATTCATGTGGATGAATGTGCTGCGCCAGAATTCTTCACCCACGGAGCGAAACTTTTACCGCTCAAAGGGGCGAACGGAAAACTGACGCCAAAAATACTGGATGAGGCTTTGTTTGGCTACGGACGGCCAGGCCCTCACCAGCCACAACCAGCAGCGGTTTCCATTTCTCAACTTTCTGAAGCCGGGACCGCATATACAGTCGAAGAAGTCGGTGCGTTGTCTGAACTTGCTAAAGCCCGTGGTCTTGGCCTCCATATGGACGGCGCGCGTTTTGCCAATGCTGTCGCCAGTTTGAAGTGCGCGCCGGCGGATGTCACTTGGCGTGCCGGCGTTGATGTATTGTGTTTTGGGGCGACAAAAAATGGCGCCATGGCCGCAGAAGCCGTGATCTTCTTCGACCCGGACCGGGCGGGAGATTTTTTGTTCCGTCAAAAACGCGCTGGTCAAGTTTTCTCCAAGAACCGTTTCATTGCTGCCCAGATGGAGGCTTATCTTCAAGACGATCTCTGGCTCACGCTTGCAAGCCAAGCCAATGCCTATACCGCTCAAGTGGCAGAGATCATTGAAACGTCAAGGATCGGCACGCTTGCCTACCCGGTCAATGGCAACCAGGTGTTTGTCTATCTTGCACCGGATAAGATATCAGCATTGCATGGTGCGGGCGCCAAATTTCACCCCTGGCCAGTGCCTTTGAAAGACGGCAAACAGCTCTGCCGCTTTGTCACTTCCTATGCGACCGACCCGACCGGTATTGATGAATTCGCAAAAGTGATAGCGGATCTCACATAAGGTGAAGTTACAGATTGTCGCGAGGCTGATAGTACTTTCAAGCTGAAAAAAATTTCAAAACACTCAAGGAGGAAAACATGTCACAAAACGAAAACGGTTCACGCCAACGCGCAAAGATCATCGTCCCGGAAGCCTT
>JAJFIN010000046.1 GCA_021774955.1 Alphaproteobacteria bacterium
GGCAATCCCAAAGCGCGTTATTTTACCAATGACGATGTCAGCACCGATGCCGATACATGGCTCAAAGGGGCTGAGGAGCAAATGGGTTCTTGGTGGGAAATGTGGAGTGAATGGCTCGATGAGCATTCCGGCGAAGAAAAAGCCGCACCGAAGAAATTAGGGGCTGCGGGTTTTGAGCCGATCGTCGACGCGCCGGGCGAATATATATTTGGGTAAGTGGGACAACCCACAAATGAGTAAAGGAGTGACCCAGTGATAATAAAACCGAAGATCCAAATGGTCGATGTCGGCTGCCAAGAGCTCCGCACCGCCGTTTGGCCGGGCAAGAAGGGCGCACGGCCGATCCTATTTTTCAATGGCATTGGCGCCAATCTCGAATTGGCGGCGCCGCTCGCTGACGATCTAAACGGCCGTTCTGATTTCATCGCCTTTGATGCCCCTGGTATTGGTGGCTCACCGGAGCCAACCTGGCCCTATCGTCCGTGGTGGCTCGCCCGTGCAGCTAAGAAAATTCTCGATACGCTCGGCTACGATGAAGTAGACGTCATCGGTGTGTCGTGGGGTGGTGGCATGGCTCAGCAATTTGCCATTCAATACAGCCGCCGGGTCAAGAACCTCATCCTCGCAGCCACATCAACCGGCGTGACTATGGTCCCTGGTGATATGTCAGCATTGTCAAAGATGGCCGCACCCTCGCGTTACACCAATCCGGAATATCTGAAGAAACACTATCAAACGCTTTACGGCCCGTCGGAACAAGAATCCATTCACGAACATGCCGCCAAGATCATTCCGCCGACTTTGAAAGGCTATAACTTTCAACTTCTGGCCATGCTCGGTTGGACCAGTGTTCCCTTCCTGCCGTTCTTGTCTCAGCGCACGCTTATTCTGGCGGGCGACGAAGACAAAATTGTTCCCGTTATCAATGCTAAAATGTTGAAGGGTTTGATCCGGAAATCGGAATTGAAAATTATCGAAGGCGCGGGACATTTGTTCATTGTGTCGCATCCCGACGATGTCATTCCCGCCATCACGAGGTTCTGCGACGGCGAGAGTGTTGTCGATATGCCGGACCTGACGGTTTCAGCTGCCCACGCCTAAGAATAAATAGATGAATAAGGAGACCAACCATTATGGCGCGCAAGCCCTCATCCGATGACAAAGACAGTGACGTTGCCAGGAAGATTTGGCTTGCCGGCATTGGCGCCTATGGCCGCGCCCTTGGCGATGCTCAGGAACGCGTAACCAAGGTCGGCAAGCAAACGACGCAGGTTTTTGAAGACCTGGTTTCCAAAGGCGAAGATCTGGAAGAAAAATTTGGGCGCCCGGCAAAGAAAGCTGGCCAAAAGCTTGGCACTGACGCCTTGCATTCGTTTGAAGACCGCATGCACCGTATGAGGTCTGTGCTGGGCTTGTCCGGCGAAGCAGCCGAAGAAACAGACCAGCGTCTCTCCGCCATGGAAAAGAAATTGGACACAATCGAGGCCAAGCTTGACCGCCTCCTTGCCAGCAACACCAGGCCCAAGACAACAACAAAGAAAGCCACAACTAAAAAGAAGGCTGCAAAAAAAGTCACCCGCAAGAAAGCTTAATCCCTCAACTTCCGCATTCTGAAGTTTAATCCATGAAAACGCGAGAGCGCATCCTGCGGGCCAGTCTCACCCTTTTCAACGAGGAGGGCGAGAGCAATGTCTCAACCGTCGATATCGCCGATGTGCTCGATATTAGCCCAGGCAATCTCTATTATCACTTCAAAGGCAAAGAGCCGATCATTGCTGAGCTGTTCGATCAATTTGAGCGTGAGATCAATCAGGTATTAAAAGCGCCGATAAAAAAAGCCCTCGCCATCGAAGACAATTGGGTTTTCTTTTATATCCTGTTTGAGGAGATCTACGATTTCCGTTTCTTCTACCGAAACATCACATCTCTGACCGAGCAATATCCAAAGCTCGCCACCCAATTTCGAAAACTCATCCGGTCTAAGCGCCAAACTATTGCATCAATCCTGGACACTTTGAGAAAGGTTGGGTTTCTTGAAATGACGCCGGAGGAATGTATCCTGCTTGCTGAACGTTGCACAGTTCACGTGACCTATTGGCCATCCTATCAAGAACTGGTCAGCCCCAAACTGACCACCGGCGAAGCCATACACGCCGGCGTCCACACGTTGATCGGCCAAATCGCGCCTTATCTGCCTGAAGGCCGCCAAGAGTTCTTGGCTTTGATCGATGAGTTCTATTCGAACACGCAGGAATAGGTTATTTTGATATAGTCCCGCCTGCATCTCACAATATGTGAATTTGATTGATGTCTTTTGATCTACATCAAGTTCCACTTTGAGGTTCGGCATTAGACTGACTGCACTTGCATCTATGTAGGGAGACATGACCTATGTTTAAGCGTCAAAAATTTCAAACAATTAGGGGTCTTAGAGCGAGCACCGCGGCACTGGCGATCATGATTGTTGCGGCATGCGATCAAAACACTGACATCGTCGCCAACAGTCCGCAGGAGCAAAATCTTTCCGAATTACAATTCGTTGAAAAGGCCGTGGGCAAAGTCGTGCCCAGCGACAACGCCTATAGCTTGCACCAGAAAGGAGGCGATATCGTTTTCGTCAGTGTACGCGAAATGGCGGAATGGGACGAGTATCACATTCCTGGGGCGATCTCGATTCCTCACAGCCTTCTAAAGGATGGCGATGAATTTTCTTGGAAGCTTCTGGAAAACTTATCGCAAACCCACGACCACGTGTTGGTTTATTGCGGTGCGGGCCATCGAAGTGGATTCTTAGCTTCTGAAGCCCGGAGCCGTGGCTTGGACAATGTGTTCAACCTGGACGGTATTTCTTTTTGGAAAGAAAAATATCCCGTTAGCCACGGTGAAAAAAGAGCGCCGGACAAAGAACCGAAATTGATCCACCTTGACGAAGCATACTATTATTTTGAAAGCGGTTACGATGATGTCGACTTCATTGATGTCCGCGAACCTGAGTCAATCGCGATGGCTGGGGGAAAGATCGTCAAAGGGTCGAAAGTCATTCCACTGTCAGATTTGATCAAGAACCTCGATGAAATTGATTGCAAAAAGGACACGGTGCTTTTCTGCGAAGGAACATTTGATGGCGGTGAATGTTCTGCAAGCCCTGCGGCGGGTAAGATCATTATCGATCGGCTCGGCTGCAAAGCAGGTCACATCAAATATATGATTGAGGGGTTTGGTGCTTGGGAGGCAGCAGGTTATCCGGTGGAATCTTATTCATCTGAAGAGTAGGCGATAATGGAAGGTCTCACGCTGCCCGTTGTTATCGGCGCTGCATTGATCGATTCGATCAATCCCTGTGCCATCGGCGTGATACTTTTCCTATCGTCGGTTTTGCTCAAAGTTTCAGCCGACAAGAAAATCCTGCTCCGTCTGGGCGCGCTCTATATCGCCACTGTGTATATCATCTATATGCTTTCAGGCCTCGGTCTCATCTGGTTTCAGATCGCGTTGATCAGCCGGGGCTATGCTGAAATTGTCGGAACAATTGTGGGGGTCGCTGTCATCGGATTCGGCTTGATCGAACTCAAGGACTTCTTTTGGTATGGCAAAGGCCCGTCTTTGGAAATATCGCCGCGCAACAAAGTCAAACTAACGGCGATGTCGCAGAATATGTCAGTCTTCGGCATCGTCGGCATTGGGGCATTTGTCGCACTGGTTGAATTGCCGTGTACCGGTGGACCTTACCTCGCAATAACGGCCATTCTCGCTAGATCATTTGACCTGGCAGCCCTCATCT
>JAJFIN010000451.1 GCA_021774955.1 Alphaproteobacteria bacterium
TTGCCACGTTGATTTGGCTACTGAGGTCCAGGCCATAGGGCAAAGACATTTCATAGAGCAGTAGATATTGCGCGGCTTGATCACGCGCTTCCGGAAGCCTATAGGCCGCAGGGTCATCGCCGTTCAATGACTTGTTGAGACGTTTCATGACATCAGAGAAACTATAGACGTTCACGACCTCAGGCTGTGCTCGCAACCAGAGTGTGAAACGATCAAGGTCAGCAAGATAGGCGGGATCGGCGATAAGCTCGGGACCAGGAGCATCAAATGAGAATTCCATCTGATAGGCGCCGGTCAAGTTTTCCAAAACGAAGTCTGTGTCAGCCCGCGCTGGAACGTCTTCGTCAAACCAATGGATGAAGTGATCGTCCAACTCGTTGGTTGATGCAAAAGCGATAAAGGTGATAGTCGCCGATGCGGTCAGTCCTAAGATCAACGTGCGGTGGATGATGACAAAATCGCTCAAGCGGATCATCAGACGATGATCAGTTGGTCGCCCTTTGGCAACCCGAAGTGGAAGTAGGTCAAGGACGATGGGGAGCAATGTCATGGCAAGCGCCCAGGCAACGATAACGCCGATCACCGTAATGTTTCCGAGATCGTGAAAGGGTGGCGAGTCTGAAAAATTAAGACTGATGAAGCCAATGATTGTTGTGACACTGGTCAGCAATACCGGCTGCACATTGAGCCGCATGCTTTCGACCAAGGCCTGGCGTTTTGTTTTTCCGTCCTGCATTTGGTCGATCATACTCATGACGATATGAACGCAATCGGCGACCGCGATCGTGACAATAATAATCGGGGCCACCGCCGAAACGGGGGTCAAGCGGATGCCAATGATGGCGGCGAAACTCATCGCACCGAGGGCGGAGAGAATAACAACAATGTTGGTTGCGAGCGTTGCCGACCATGACCGCATCAAAAGCAACATCACCAGCGTCAAGATCAAAGCCATGATCGGCGTTTGCCTGCTCAGCTCTTGGACCGAAATGTCCATGAGAGCCTCGCTCAATACCGGCATACCAGTCATAACAAAAGTTAAGTCTTCATGACGGTTCTGGAATTCTTCGGTGAGGCGGCGCGCAGCTTCAACCGATTGTGTTGTATGTTCTATGTGGTCTTCGCCAGGAAAGCGCAGGTTTACGAGAATGCCGGTGGTTCGCCCGTCCGGCGATATCAGACGGTCTACAAGTAGTAACTCGTTGAGGGCAATCGCTTCGATTTCCTCCAACTCTCCGGCGGATAGGATTTGCGCATTTGCGACCAGGTCACCGACAAAAAGGTCATCGCCGTCTGCTCGGGTATTTTGAAAGTTGGTTAAGGAATCGACGCGTACGGAATGGGGGATGCTCCAAGCTGCTTCGGTCAGATCTTCGACCACGCTTAGAACATCGCGGGTGAAAACCGATCCGGTCTTTGGCTGGATTGCAATGATCAGCGCGTCGGTTGTCGCATAGATACGTTCGAAGGCTTCAAAGGTTTCGAGTTGAGGGTTTTGCGGGCCAAAGTAAACCCGGTAATCCGAGGTGAACTGAAGCCGTGCCAGTGTCAGTGAAGGGAGAATTACAAGGGTGAACGTGCTGAGAAGAACCAACCACCGCCATTTGAGCAGCCAGGTCATATAGGCTTCGACGAATGTCGCTTCGTGTTGCACTTGATCTTCGGTCACATTCTGACCTTTGTAACTCGCGTTAGCTCTCCCGCTTGACTTCATACTTGACCTTCCACTGACAGGAAGGTCAAGCTGTTATCGTTGCTTTGGGGAGGATCGCGTTTAATGGTGAGCATCAAATGCCGAGAGATTTTTTGTGCTTTATTTCTGGGCATGCTTGCGCTTGTTCGCGAGGCCCATGCCACCTGGTCGATTGTCGCCGTTGATCCGGAAACCCGAGAAGTGGGGCTTGCAGTTGCCACGTGCAATGTGGGTGTTCAGTTTGTTGCGGAAGGCGCGCCGGGCGCAGGTGTTGTTGTTGCACTGGCCGAGACAAGCTTTATTGGCCGCGACAAAGCACGCGATTGGATGGTTGAAGGTTTGACCACGGAGGAAATTCTCAGACGGTTAGCCGAGACATCGCTCTACAAAGGACCGTTTAAAAAGAAGTTTCCCAATTTGCAGTATGGCGTTGCCACATTGAACGGAGATCCGGTGGCAGGTTTTACGGGTGGTGGCAATCTCATTTCCTGGTCCGGTGGTAAGGTGGGTGTGGACTATTCGGCCCAAGGCAATACCTTGAGGAATGAGAAGGTGATTGCAGCAACAGCGGCTACCTTCGAAGTGAGCGGCGATGAAACCTGCCGTTTCACATTGGGCGAGCGTTTGTTGCAGGCGTTAGAAGCGGGTGGCAATGCCGGTGGCGATAAAAGATGCCCAATGACCAAGCCGGCCCAATCGGCGATCATGGTGATCCTCGGACCCGAGGATAAAGACGGCGTATCCACGCGACTTGTGGTGCCACGAGAAATCAGCCTTGTCCGAGCGGCATGGCATATGGTCGTGCCTTACAAACCCGATCCAGACGGGAAAGAAACTCTCACTCATTTACGTGAAGCTTATGAAAAAGCTGGAGGGCAGCGGTGTCGCTAAGTCAGAGCCATTGCGTAAACGCCTTTTAAAGATCGATGCTGATCACGACTTCACCGTCTTCTATTTTTCCGGTTTTTTCAAAACCGTAGTTCAGATAAAATTCTTCAGGGCCGCCAGGGGCGTCGACGTAACTTGCGAGCAAGCGCTCGAAACTAGGCCGTGTTTTGGTATGCGCACAAATGAGCCTGAGAGCCTCGACGCCGTAACCGTTTTTTTGATAACGCTCATCAATCATAAAACGCCACAGCCATATATCGGCGTGCTCTTCTTCGGTCCCTTCAAAGCCGGGCTGGCTCGGATCAAAAAGCATGGCAAAGCCAACGAATTTTTCCTCCGCTTGAATCGCTCGAAACCATGCGGCCTTGTTAAAGTGAGCTTGCGCGATTGAAACCGCATTGGACGCAACAAAGCTCTCTTGAGCCGGAGCGACTTTCAACTTCAATATGTCAGAAAGGTTTTTCTCAGTTATTTCGACAAGAGAAACAGTATCTGTCATCGTAGTCCTTCGATAATAAAGCATGAAATACTACCGTGCCAGTAAGAATGTTACTCCTCATCGGGCCAGGTTTCTTTCAGTACCTTGTTGATCAGTACACCCTGATAAAATTCGGGGTCTGACAGGTTCATCATATGTGCGGATTGCTCGAACCATATGATTTCCTT
>JAJFIN010000452.1 GCA_021774955.1 Alphaproteobacteria bacterium
ACCTCGAGCTGCCGCATATGATGGCTCTTTTGACAGACCAGAACCATGTTTTTGAATGAGATTTATATTATCGAGCGCTTCCGTATAAAGATCATAGGCAAGATAAAACCGTGCCAACTCCAGCCAGCGGCCATCCAGTTCGTCTTCCTTGGCATTTGAAACGGCGTTGTTTAGGTTGGCCAGTCGATCGAAATAGGGTATTTTTTCGTCACCGCGCCATTCCGCAAATTTCATATGACCCGGAATTTCGAGCTCTTTGCGTAAGGAATGATAACGTTCGATCTGATTTGGGTTCAACGTCTCAAATGAGATGTTAGAAATGTGATTGCTTAAAGACTCCAAATCACCTGCTTGGAAAGCCATATTTGCCGCAGACAGTAAAAACTCTGCTTGCCAAAATGCGCCGTACTTCCTCCTGATAACAAGAGCGTTATCGTAATTAGTGCGCGCTTCACGGTACTTTCCGGCGCGCTCATTGGCCAATCCGCGCCACAACTCAGAATGATTATCGTCGAACAAGTCTCGGTGGTTAAGAACCTTTAGCGCATCCTTTTCATGCCCAGCGAGCAGCAGAGAAACACCCCGTATCGCTCGAAATGAAGGATCGTTGACCAAGGGAGATTTATTCTTGTGTATCATATTCACACTGTCGAGTGCGTCTGCATATAGATTGTAGGCTAGGTAAAAACGCGCCAGATCAAGTTGTCGCTCATCACGCTGTTCTTCTGGAGCGCTCGAAACAGCATTATTTAATTCCAACAATCGGTTTGAATACGGAAGCGTTTCGTCACCCCGCCATTTGACAAATGTCATGTGGCCTGGAGATTCGGCGTCCAAAACCGCGACGGGATATGCGTCGATGGATCCCTTGGCAAGAACGTCCTGCGCCTTATCTCCCGAAAGGAGTAAACCTTTTGTCTTGGTAATTGAAACCATGCCGTCAGATATCGAAACCGCTACGTCGTCAGTGTGGGGTAAAACGACAAGACCGTGCGCTGAGGCCAGTAGCGAGAAATCGACGAGCCGTTTTGGAGATATCACACCTTCAGTCGGCCCAGCACCCGTTACGATGGCCATTTGGTCACCGATTTCTGGATCAACAATCCAGTGGATTTTGCTCGCTGCAGTGAATTGTACAACAGCCTTTTCCGTCTCACCTTCCTTAGACTTACGACCCAGTGACAAGCTCTTAGCAGGCATCAAAATAGTTTCACCCAAAGATATTTTCCACAAGCCCACCTCCGGTGTTGCCGTTACCAGGGTGCGCCCAGCTAGACCAACACGAACGAGCGTACTATCGCCAGCTTCCAGCTGTTCGATTGAACTAATTTCAAAATGTTCCGTTGGATCAATTGCCGTAAAGTCCATTTTGCTCACGGCATCGAAGACGATCCACAAAAAGTCACCACGCCGAAATACGGCTGCAGGTACATCAAATCCCCATGGAAAGGTTAGTATGAGACTTTCTGACTGGTCTTGAGCTTGAACAAAGACGGTACCCATAGCAGCGGTAGGATGATCATCTATTGTTGTTTCAGTCGCATGCTAGTTGTCATTGCTTGGATCAGAAGCACGCTCGCCGGGAGCTCCTACTTCTGTGTCCTCTAACCCATGCTCTGTCGCAGTTTCAGATTCTACCGCATGATTTTCTTCTGATTGCTGAGGATCCTCAACATGCGAAGCTTCTTCATTTACCTCAATGACATCGCTCTCTTCGTGCTCAATCGGGTCGCCATGTTCATCCACACCTTCGGTAGGTTCGTGCACCTCCGTGGGCTCGACGACTTCAACCTCTTCTCGCGACGGCACAACATCCAGAATGACCGATGAACCGTCGCGAAAGTGACGAAAGCTGGTTCCAGGAACAACATCTATCTGAACTTCGAGTCCACCGTTGACCACTTTGGCGCGTGCTGTTTTGATTTGCCGTGGTGGATCAACACGAAGGCGTGCCAGCCGCGGTTTAGCGGGACGATTAAACGTTGCAATGATCGTCCCGTCTTCAAGACGCACATCATAGCCAACCATTTCCGGCCACTCAAAGGTGATCCGGCTAAATGCGTCAGACTCCGAAACAATAACTCCCAATCCCGGGACCTCTTGCGATCCTGCAGATACCTTCGGTTCTGAACTTACTATAGGTTGACTATCAGTTGCAGAACCGTTCTCCTCAGATCCCTGAGCAACCTCAGTAGGGTTCACAAATGGCTCTATCGTTCCATCGAATTCTTTGGGAATAAGGTCAATCGCAATATGAGATGCACTGCGCGACATTTCGTATTTAAAACTTTTCTTCAACGCCAACCGAAGCGCTTCCTTATCCACATCCATACGGGCAAGAGCAATGTAATCTGGAGCCCCTAAAACAAGAACCTGTGTGTCGATCTCCATCGGATTTTCAAAGCTCGCAACAAGAACGCCATTTCTATTCCGCACATCGATACCTACATCTTCAGGCAGCGGTAGAATTATGCGGCAATATCCTTTGGAGACATCAACTGAAATTCGTGCTGAGCTCAACTCTTGCGCAGATACATGATCTAATGAAAACGCAGAAATAGCCAGCAACGCAAAAATTGAAATTAGCTTCGCACGTAAGAAAGGAAGAGAATTCATCAGCGAACACCCTCTTCCGGTCCAGATATAACAACGGCAAAACTCGGTGTTCTTTGGGTCGAACCCGTTACGCGGCGCGCCGTTAATTGCGCTTCCACACCATACGTCTTTAGGCCTTGGATTATCGTCAAGCCGGACTCAAATGCCGCGCTCCATTGATTTTCCCGCGCAGTTGCATTCACCGCTTCTTTGCTAGGCAACGTTATCTCAACACTAACGCCGTTATCGATTTGGATCAGTGAAGAACCCAATACTTCAAAAATTGAAAGCTGGTCTCCAGACACCAGTAAACTGAATGAATCATTCTTGTTTAGTCCAACAACAACACGCTGAGCTTCATTCTCCACCGTCACTGGAAGATCAATATCGGCAGTCTGAAGGCGCTGCCGCAATATATTTGCCAGGTAACCAACATCAACAAAATGATTGTCTCCAACTGATGGCGTGCGCGCATCTACGATTTGGGTGTCGTATTCGGCACCGGCTAAATGGCTCCCCACTTGCTCAAGAAAACCAACTCGATTATCTGGCGCGACCACACTGGCGGCAAAAATGACAACAAAGAATGTGAGAATAATTGCAAGGAGATCTGCAAAAGACATCAACCAACCACCACTCTCAGGATCACCTAAGAGGTCTAAACCTGATGGTTTATCATTAGTATTGCGTACCCTATCCTCAACGGAAAAACTCACAATTCACCCCTTTGCGATTGCTTTTCCGCGTCAACCTTAAACGAAATCAAGATCTGGCTCTCGCGAGCAGGGTCTATAGAAATCTCAATACCGGCGTTTTCATTGGCATATCGACCTAGATACCAACCAATGGAGGTCAGTCGGTCAAGTCGATTTGAAATTCCATCCTTACCAGGAAAGATAACTTCGATCTGAACTTGAGTGGGCATGGTGGCAACAAGGGCTACCAGTCTTTTCAAAAAGAGTTGCCGCGAGGGGGGGACGTCACGGTTTGTAGATCCAAAAAAAGATGCTTATGGTATTTCAATCGTGAATACATCGCGCACCGTAACGAGGTTACCAGTTGTGTCGGGGAATGTGTCTTGAACAAGCGAGGCGACATCATCATGAAAGGAAGACACGTTCAGTGTTTTGGTGGAGCCCTTGGTATCAGTTGGGTTCAATGGATTTATAGAATTTTCACCGCGTTCGTTCGATACTGTTGGAGCCTGAGAAATAGTATCGCGACCGTCGGTTGAGTTTTGACGCTGAGCATTTGCCACTGCAAAAAAGGCAATAAGGATTAAAAACAACGAGACATAGAGAACCGAAGACGTGTCGAGCGTTGTCTCGTCAACAGTAACCAACATTTCACGCGCTTTTTTCTGCACTCCAATATCAGTGAAATGCGTCGTGTCGTTCGCTGCGATTTCTTCGCAAGATTCCACGGCAACCGCCTCATAATCCATAATCAGACCCCATTTCACCCTTTGCCAAAGGCAACCTTATTGGCGCGGTGTAGGTCATTGATCAAATTAGAGATTTTGGGTTAAGTGCGGCTTAACCACGCTACAATAAATCCCAGAATTATGGGATTTATTGATCTTGCAACACATCCGGCATGGTATTGCGATGGGCCAGAGCGATGGTAATTTCCTGCGCTGTTTCTGGCGACATTTGAGCCATCACCGAAGCCATTTTTGCCGGCTTCATACGCTCAACGACACTCAACAACACATCGCGGTCTAATTGTTCAAATATTTTGGCTGCGTCTTTCGCTTTCATGGTCTCGTAAATTTTGACCAAACCAAGAATTTGCTGTTCTTCCTCTTCCTCTCGCTTGGTCACGATTGTATCAATCTGCGATTGGATTTCTTTGAGCCGTTCAATCTTTGTATCCAAGCGCTTTTCTGCCGCGACAAGAATTTTCTCCCTGAGATCAAGGTCGCGATTACGCTCCTCAAGTTGAAGGCGACGGTTAGAAAGTGAATTGGTCACATCAACTTCAGAAGAACTTAGATAACTCGGCGTTGTTTCGTTAGGTCTTGACGCACCAGCAGCTTCGTTACTTGCGGAATGCTGATCGCCTGATTTGTTTGTCCCTGCATCTGAACCATGCCCACCGGATGACGCTTCTTTCGAATCTTTGGCTGGTTCATGCGAATCTGATTTGCTGCTTTCGCTCGCAATAGCCGTACTCACCCCGGATATTCGTTCACCAACTCCAATCCAAACGCCAAATACCTTGAGCCCGAAAACAGCGAGCAAGACAAGTATTACAGCTGGTAATAATTTTACGCGATCAAACATGAGGTACTCCGGTTATCTTATCGAGCTTGCCTGAGAGCTTTTAACAATTCACTTTCGAGCGACGCTTCACGACGCGTACGGTCTTCTGTGGCAAATTCACCGATCTCTTCGGCTTCAATTGGGTCACCATTCAGCGCAGCAAGCCCCAACTTCGGGCTTTCCTCTACACTCTTTGCACCAGGGCGGCTGGCTTCCAGCCTATCTGCCAAATTGTTGCCTGCTTCCAGCATCAACTCTAATTCATCGCGCAGGTTTCGCGCATTCGAAACACGAGACGTGAGTTCCTCTGAAACCGATTGTCCAGATTGCTTCAAGACAACCACACTTTGCTGCGCGCGCAGCGTCGCATCGGTTAATCCGGCTATCACCTGTTTCAATTCATCTTTGCCAGATCGCAATGCGCGCAGCTTTCGATCAAGATGAAAGCAATAGAATATCGTCACTGCCAAGAGGATCGCAACCAATCCATCCGTAACTAAAGATAAAATCACAACATGCCCTCCTATCAGGCAAAAAAGTCGTCAATGACCGGGCGTTTAATCACTTTTTCAACGCGAACCGCTACGTTTTGCCCTATGCGTCCCATTCGTCCATCAAGAAGGGGCACGCCTCCGCAGCGTAAACTAATCCCGCCATCGGCCACTGTATTGAGCATCAGTGTTTGACCGACTTTGAAATTCATAACATCGGATAAAGCCATACGTTGTTCATCAAGAACCGCGTCGATATCGACTTCTGTCGCCCACA
>JAJFIN010000453.1 GCA_021774955.1 Alphaproteobacteria bacterium
TAGATACACTTGGGGTGTCACATCGTGATGTTGGGTATCGCGAGGAAGGCACACTTGTCGTGGCGCATTCTCAGACTGAAGAACAAGAAAACCAGCACAATTACGAGCTCTCTCGTCAGCTTGATGTTCCATGTCGTTGGCTTACTCCCGAAAAAGCGAGCCAGATGGAAGCATTACTCAATCGATCTCAGAGTGCCGTTCTTTACCCGGACGATCACCAAGTTGAACCGCGACGCGTTGTTCAAGCCCTTCTCTCTGCGTTTAAAAACGTCGGCGGGTGTTTAGTCGAAAATAAAACCATTACCTCTTTGTCCTTGAAGAATGGTGTTGTTGATGGCGTATCGGATGGGCAAGAGGTTTGGTCAGGTGAGGTTGTAATAATTGCTGCGGGAGCGTGGTCCTCCCCAATATTAAAGTCAGTTAGCGTTGATGCACCGGTACGGCCGGTTCGCGGCCAGCTCATATCAATGAACGCGTCAGGTCAAAAAGCCCCAATCGACCATGTGATATGGGCTGCAGGAGTTTATTTGGTTCCCCGCAATGATGGTCAACTCGTGGTGGGGGCGACGGAAGAAGAGGTTGGTTTTGATAGCGAGTTAAGTGGAGATGCAGCGGGTAAATTGCGGAGCGGGGCAAAGACCGCATTGTCTTTGGATGAGGCATGGACTGTGAGTGACCATTGGTGTGGTTTTCGCCCAACGACAATTGATAAATTACCCATCATGGGGGAAACAAATATCCAAGGGCTGCTAGTCGCGACTGGTAATTACCGCAATGGCATTCTGCATACGCCGCAAATTGCTGAGTGTTTTAGTCAATACCTCATTCACGGGAAAATACCGCGTTCGTTTGATTGGTTTTCTCCGCTGCGAAACGCACGCTCTTCCAATCAATCAAAGCAACCTAACCTATAGCAAGAGCGTCAGCACACTTCATTTTTGCGCTAAGGAAAACCTGCAAAAACGGGGCAAAGTCGGTTTTTTATCGCATTCAAAACCGTTTCATGGTTATGTTTGGGAAAGAGGTGTTCGCACCTTTAGGGGTCAATCTATGGCAATATTGGGGGTTGCGTGGACTTCGTTTATGTTCTCGGCGGCTTAGTACTTCTTGGTGTCGGTGGTGAATCTGTCGTTAGGGCCGCGGTGACGCTGGCCGAGCGGCTAGGTTTGTCACCTTTATTTATTGGACTTGTCATTGTTGCCCTGGGTACGTCCACACCGGAAATGGCGGTGTCGATTAGTGCAGTGATCGACGGTAAGACGGGCATCGCAATCGGAAACATTGTCGGCAGCAATATTGCCAACATACTCCTCGTGTTAGGCCTTGGCGCGATGATCTGTCCGATCCCAGCAAGCAAACAAATTGTCTTTCGCGATAGTGTCGTCGTGCTGCTCTCCGCGACGCTATTTGTCTGGCTTGGGTCGATCGGTGAAATTGATCAGTCAATGGGCGTGTTGTTCGTCGCACTGCTGCTCGTTTATTTTGCGGTTGCGTATTTCTCCGAACGCGTGCGGTTGACCCCTGCTGGTGAACGAGCGCTGGATTCATGCGAAAAAACCAGAATCCATTTCCCTTCAGTATTTCTCGACTTTGGACTGATTGTTGTTGGCTTGGTGGCTATTGTTGTTGGGGCAAATTTTCTGATTGATGGCGCGGTAAATGTGGCGCGCACCTTTGGTGTCTCAGAGGCTGCGATTGGTTTGAGTCTCGTCGCTATTGGAACCTCCTTGCCGGAATTGGTTGTTGTGGTTATCGCTGCACTGAAACGCCATCCGGAAGTCGCGGTTGGTGGTATCATCGGCAGCAATATCTTCAATATTCTGGCGGTGTTGGGTCTCACCGCAATCATCCAACCTATTCACATCGATCCTGTTATTGCGGCAATTCACCTGCCAATTTTGATGGTGACAACCATCATCATCGTCCCCTTTTTGATCACCAATTGGCGCATCAGCCGTATTGAAGGATTGGTTCTCGTTATTGCCTATGTCGCCTATCTTTGGCTGCTGCTCACCGGGCGTACATTCTAAAGTCAGAACCACTTTGCCCAATGTGGCATTGCTTTTGCGAAGAAAGCTGTGAAGCACGCAAAAGGCATGGCTCATGACACTCGGTCCGACGGCAATATCGACGACAAATATTAGCTCCATTATCGCGCGAGCGAGCGCTAAAACAGGGGCCGATTTCGACCATCTCATGGCCACCGCTCAACGTGAAAGCAGTCTAAATCCTGCAGCAAAATCAAAGACTTCGAGTGCTGCTGGGTTATTTCAATTTGTTGAACAGACATGGCTCGACATGGTCAAGCGCCATGGCGCAAAACATGGCCTTGTCGAGGTTTCTGCGAGCATTGAAAGGGGGGAAAGCGGCAGGTACAAAGTTGCCGATCCCAAGCAAAAAGAGGAAATTCTTGCCCTACGGCATGACCCCAAAGCAGCGGCAGCAATGGCCGGTGAATATGCCCGAGAGACTGGCAAGACATTAAGTAAGTCGCTCGGGCGGCCCCTTAAACAAGGTGAGCTTTATATCGCGCATTTTATGGGGTCGGGTGCGGCGTCTAAACTTATCAATGCTGCAGAAAAGACACCAAGCGTTGCAGCTGCAGAGCTGTTCCCCCAAGCAGCCTCTGCAAACCGCTCAATTTTTTACGGGTCTTCCAATGTCCAGCAGTCAGTGCAAAGTGTGTACGACAAACTAGTTGGAAAAACCGCTCAGCAAAGTCAACCATCACAAGCCAGTGCGTTCGCTAATAGTCCTCACCAAAAAAACCAGTCCATTACCCATGCGATCACGCTACCGCCAAAAGCAAACATGCTCACACCTCAGATACTTGAAATCCTTTCGGTCCTTGACCCGCTAAAGCCGAGTGAGCGGGAAAATAAAACTTAACCACCTCCCTGTGAGTGATCACGCGACCACACCTTGATTGTGGAATTCCTTAATATCATCATCGGAAAATCCGTACTCAGATAATACACTATCTGTGTGTTCGCCGATATCAGGTGCTGGCCCTTTGATGTCTTTGTCTATATCTTGAAACCTGACGGGGCCAGCGGGTGTTTGGTGGGTGGCGCCCTGTGAGTCAGTCATTTCCGTGAACGCGCCTGCGGCTCGAGCCTGTGGATCGGCAACAACCTGAGCCGGCGTTTGAACAGGGGCCCAGATGATGTCTTCCTCATCGAGGCGGTGCCACCAATCATCAAGTGTCCGAGATCCAAAGGCGCGATCGAGTTCATCAATAAGTTCTTCGCTGTTTGCCTTTCGATCTTTTGCTGTTTCAAATCTTTTGTCCTCTGCGAGTTCAGGACGACCCACTGCCTTGGCAATGGCGTACCACTCAGAATTTGATTGCCGAGGTAAAATGCATAACCAATTTTCATCTTTGGTCTTGAAGAAATTGTTAAGGGGTTGAGTCGTTTCATGTCGACCTTTGGTGGACGCCACTCGACCGAAATTCAATTGAATAGCGTAGTCACTTCCGAGACTATAAATGCCCGTGCGCAACAACGATGTTTCGACAAGACGTCCTTTGCCTGTGTTCTGACGATCAATAATTGCGGCAAGGATTCCTGAAACCGTTGCCATGCCGGTGACGTGGTCTCCGAAGGCCGTTCTTAGAGCGAAGGGATCTTCACCCTTGGGGATAGTTAGGCGAGCGACACCTGCTCGGGCCCAAAATGCGGCCATGTCAAATCCAGGCCTGTCGCGTTCGTCGCCCTCCAATCCATAACCAGAAACGCTTGCGTAAATGAGTTTTGGGTTTACCGTTTGAAGCGATGGCCAATCTAGGCCAGATCGTTCCAACCCGCCGGGTCTGACATTGGTCAGAAATACGTCTGCGGTTTCAACCAGCTTTTTGAGAATTTTGACGCCGTCTTTTGTGCTGGTATCGATGGCGATGCCTCGCTTGCCTCGATTGTCTAAATCAAAGACTGGATTGGTGGCAGAATCGACACCAATCGTGCCGAAAAATTTACGAATGGGATCGCCACCGATGGCTTCAATTTTGATGACATCGGCCCCCCAATCAGCCAGCATACCGCCAGCTGAAGGTGCTGCAATGTAGGTTGCGTATTCCACTACTTTTATGTCTTTGAGCATGACATTCCTTTTTTTATTGTTGTTATTATGGCAAACCTTGATCTTATCGCATTCAAAGCCAAACTTCACCAGCGCCAACAGGAATTGGCTGATGAATCTAAAATGGGTCAAAGCGACCGGCGCGCGGTCGAACTCGATCAATCAAGTGTTGGCCGTTTATCCCGCATGGATGCTATGCAGAGACAGGCCATGGCGCAAGCGACAGAACGGCGGCGCGAACAAGAAAGACAAAGAATTCACACGGCACTTGAGCGAATTGAAGCGGGAAATTTCGGCTATTGCCTTCAATGTGATGAGCCGGTTGAGGCAAAACGTTTAGAGCTTGATCCGTCCGTTTCAATTTGTATGGCCTGCGCCCGCGAGCGCGGATGAAGCGGTGTGTAAGCGCCGATGTGGGCGCTTGTAAGTGATTGTTAATATGATGTTTTTCCTAAGTATGTTGCCTGCATTTTAGAGACCCTCTAAAGGCCGTATTAAGCTTTGTGGTCCAAAGTATTTGTGACGAGTATGGCCCGTTTGCCGCGGAAGCTGTACCCCGAGGGACGGAATCTCATAAGGTGAGGTTAAGCAGATGGAACTGCGGTTAACCAAAGACGACATTCACGAATTACTTGAAAACCCAAGCGATGAAGCACGCGCAGGAATCGCTGCGCAGGTTGCAACTCAAGCTGTGAGTCAAAAACTATCTGACAGTGAGCGACGCATAGCGACGGATATTATCCGCATCATGGCATGCGATGCTGCTGTTCGCGTTCGCAGCGCTTTGGCGGACACCCTGAAACATTCTGAAGACATTCCTCATGACATCGCAATGGAATTAGCGCGCGATGTCGAAGTTGTCGCCGTTCCGATGTTAGAGAATTCTCCGGTTTTTTCAGACGATGATTTAATCGACATCATGCGAGACGCAACGGGGCCAAAACAATTGGCGATTGCCAGCCGACCTGAGGTGAGTGAAGTGGTTTCACATGCCCTTGTTGAGGCAGGCAGCAATGCGGTTGTTGCTAAACTGATGTCAAATGATGGTGCTAACATCAGCGATGATACGATGAACATTGTTGTGGATCGTTTTGGTGACGATGAACTTGTCAATGCACCCATGGCAACACGAGATGACCTGCCAGTTGAGATTGTTGAAAGACTGGTCCAACTCGTTTCAGAAGAAGTCCGGGATACATTGTTGAAATCTGGCAAGGTGAGCGAGAGCCTTGCGGAGCAACTGGTCGAAAAAACACGTGAAAGAGCAATGGTTACCTTGGCGCGGGATCTAAACCGCGGGCAAGAGGTTGCACGTTTAGTTAAGCAATTGCATGAAAATGGGCGTCTAAAGGCGTCTGTAATATTGCGCGCGGTATGTACAGGTGAGATGCGGTTTTTTGAAGAAGCGATGGCTCGGCTTGCCAAAGTCAATTACCCCAAGGCGTGGGTATTGATCCATGATCGCGGACAGCTTGGACTACGTGCTCTTTGTACGGAGAGTGGTTTGCCATCAAATTATTTCAAACCCATTCGAGTTGCTGTCGATGTTTATCATGAACTGGAACACGATGGCGATGCAGATGACCGTGAGCGTTTCAAACAAAAAATGCTTGAGCGCATTCTAACGCAGTTTGAAGAGCTCGATGACGCGGATCTGGAATTTTTTCTTGATAAGCTGGCAATGCCAGATACCGGGATAAACCCCGACGGAACAGGTAGCCAGCAGATAGCTGTCTAGTTTATCTGCAATCCAAGCAGTGCAACAATAATGCTCTAGGATGATCGCGATCGAGGGCTGAGGGCAGCTTTGAGTTTACTTGCTAACCCTTGTCGTTTAACGACTGGAATAGAGCTCTCAGAATCTATCGTAATTTCTGAACAATCGACTTGTTCTTCCTCCGAACCGGGGGAAAGAACGGTGACCTCGACATCTTCTACCGCTTCTTGCTCTTCAGCAGTTTTAGCGCTTTCTGTTGGCTCCCAATCCGCGTCGACGAAGGTCTGGGGATTGACCTTGTTTTCAATGCTATCGGACGCTGCGGCATTTGCTTCTTCTGGCACTGCGGGTTCGAGTTGTGCAGATCGGGGAGACGGGTTATCTGCGATATAGAACGTCGGTGGGGTGTAGGTTCGCTTCCACTCAGAAATCTGTTCGACGCTGGATGGCGGGCAGATGACATTGCCTTGGACAACGTCAAAGCCAATCTGTTTCAGTCCGAGAAGGGTGGCATTGTCTTGTACGCCAACGCCAACGGTCGTCATTGAGTTTTGTTTGGCGAAACTAATTCTTTCTCTGATGAATCCAAAAGGGAGTTTTCTTGTCCCGCTGGCGTATTGAAGAATTGCCGACCCGCCAATTTTTATTTGATCAAATGCGTTCAAATCAAGTTCTGTAAGATCGAGTAATTTGGGACCGGAAGATTCAAGCGCGGTTCCAATACCAATTTCTCGCAGTCGACAAAGTGTTGATCGAATATTTTCCCAATGAGAGGTAAAAACCTCGGCTAACGAGGCCTCGTTGATATCAATGGAGATTGCTTCAGGCGGCAATTCAAATTCGCGCAATAGAAGTTCAATTGATGCTGGCAAGGTACCATCGAAAAGATCTTCAACAGCAACGTTTGTTGTGTGACTCCATTTCAGCCCCGATTGTTGCCACATACTTGCAGACTTGGTTGCCATTCGAAGAAGATGGTTAGTGAGC
>JAJFIN010000454.1 GCA_021774955.1 Alphaproteobacteria bacterium
CCAGATTTTCATTCATGTGGTCCTGATTAGACACTGCACCAACCGTAGCCAGGCAGCGATCGGGAACCAGACGCATGTCACCGGATTTGAGCCGCAATTGCGCATGACCGCCCTCACGGCCGACCAATTGGCAATAGGCACCGGCGGAACGGGCGATCTGGCCACCCTTTTCCGGTTTCATTTCCACATTGTGAATGATCGTACCCACCGGCATGGTGCGCAGCGGCATGCAATTGCCCGGCTTTACATCGGCACCTTTGAGCGACGAGGTTACCTTGTCACCAACACTGAGGCGTTGCGGGGCAATGATATACGATTTTTCACCGTCTTCGTACTGGATCAGCGCAATAAACGCGGTGCGGTTGGGATCATATTCAATCCGTACGACCTCAGCCGACATATCATATTTGCGACGTTTAAAGTCGACCATACGATAAAGACGTTTGGCACCACCACCACGACGACGCATGGTGATACGGCCATGATTATTGCGGCCGCCCTTTTTGTTCAAACCCTCAACAAGGGTCTTCTCAGGGCGTCCTTTCCAGAGCGCAGCGCGGTCAACAAGAACCAGAGCGCGGCGTCCAGGAGACGTTGGTTTATAATGCTTGAGAGCCATTTTTCTATCCTACCCTCAAAGACCGGTCGTGATGTCGATGGAATGTCCATCCACCAGTGTCACGATCGCCTTTTTGACGTCCACACGCTTGCCCAGATGGCCGCGAAAACGCTTGACCTTTCCGGGGGTACGAATGGTGTTGACCTTTTCCACCTTAACCTTGAAGAGAGCTTCAACGGCTTCGGCGATTTCTTTTTTATTCGCACTCAGCGGAACCTTGAAAACCACCTTATTATGCTCGGAGAGCAAGGTAGCCTTTTCGGTAATCACCGGGGCGAGAATGGTGTCGTAATAGCGCTCGGTGCTCATTTGAAGCGTGCCTCCAGATCAGCAACCGCATCCTTGGTCAGAACCAGGGTGTGACGGCGCAGAACATCGTATACGTTGATGCCAACGCTGGGCAACACATCCACATTGGGAATGTTGCGCGCGGCAAGAGAAAAGTTTTTGTCCAGCTTCGCACCACCGACAACCAGTGCATTTTCAATGCCCAGCTTGGCAAAGAAATCACGCAGATCTTTGGTTTTGGGCGATGCCATTTTGGCCTCATCCATAATGATCAGCTCTTTGGCGCTGGCCTTGGCAGAAAGCGCGTGCTTGATCGCCAAACGACGGACTTTCTTTTGCAGGTCGTGAGCGTGTGAACGCACAACCGGACCAAAAGCACGGCCACCACCAATAAAGATGTTGGAGCGGCGAGAACCGTGACGGGCAGTACCACCGCCCTTCTGGTTGCCAAAGCGCTTGCCGGTGCGAGAGATTTCTGAACGACCTTTGGTTTTGTGCGTACCGGCCTGGCGCTTGGCCAGTTGATAGCGAACCATGCGGTGCAGAATATCTTTACGAGGTTCCAGGCCGAAAATATCGTCCGCAAGCTCCAGCTCGCCGGCGGCTTTCGCGCCCAGGGTTGTTACTTTAATTTTCATCACTCGCCACCTTCTTCCCTGGCTGGTGCCTCTGCAGGCGCCTCAGCCGGAGCAGCTTCAACTTTGGGTGCTGTTTTAATGACGCCAGGAACCGGCACATCCGCACCGACGCCCTTTACGGCATCACGAATTTCAATCCAGGCCCCTTTGGAGCCGGGAACCGCGCCGCGTACCAGAACCAGACCCCGTTCCGCATCGGTGCGAACGACTTCCAAATTCTGGGTGCTGATCCGTTTGGCGCCCATATGGCCGGCCATTTTCTTGCCCTTAAAAACTTTGCCAGGATCCTGACATTGCCCGGTAGAGCCGTGTGAACGGTGAGAGATCGACACACCGTGGGTGGCCCGCAGGCCGCCAAAATTGTGACGCTTCATCGCCCCGGCAAAACCCTTACCGATCGAAACCGCCGCCACATCAACTTTTTGGCCCGGAACAAAATGTTCGGCAGAAAGCTCGGCACCGATTTCCAGAAGGCAATCGTCGCTAACGCGAAACTCAACCACTTTTTGACGAGGCTCAACTTCGGCCTTGGCAAAATGACCGCGCAGAGCCTTGGATGTACGTGAAACCTTGGCCATGCCCGCGCCCAACTGGATCGCGCTATAGCCGTCTTTTTCCACGGTACGGTGTGCAAGTACCGCACAACCACCAAGCTCAAGAACCGTAACGGGAATGTGCGAGCCATCTTCGGCGAAGATGCGGCTCATCCCCAGTTTTTTTGCAATTACGCCAGTACGCATGATTTACGCTCCCAGCTTGATTTCGACGTCGACACCGGCCGACAAATCAAGTTTCATCAGGGCATCAACGGTTTGCGGCGTAGGGTCCACAATATCCAGAACCCGTTTATGAACACGGATTTCGAACTGTTCACGCGACTTTTTATTGACGTGCGGTGAACGGTTCACCGTAAATTTTTCAATACGGGTTGGCAGCGGAATAGGTCCACGTACCGAAGCGCCTGTGCGCTTCGCCGTATTAATGATTTCAATTGCCGAATGATCCAACACGCGATGGTCGAATGCTTTCAGGCGGATACGTATGTTTTGGCGGTCCATAATTTTGTCCGGATCTTAAGCTGGTGAATAAGTGAACGCGGCGCCCACAATGGACACCGCGCTCGATGACTAGTCTTATTCGATAATTTTACTGACCACGCCGGCGCCGACGGTACGGCCGCCTTCGCGGATGGCAAAGCGTAGTTTCTCTTCCATGGCAATCGGCTGGATCAGCTCGACATTGACGTTCACATTGTCGCCAGGCATCACCATTTCCGTACCCTCGGGCAAGGTAACCACACCGGTCACGTCCGTCGTCCGGAAGTAAAACTGTGGGCGGTAATTGCCAAAGAACGGCGTATGACGGCCACCTTCATCCTTGGTCAGGATATAGGCTTCGGCCACAAACTTGGTGTGCGGCGTGATCGAGCCGGGCTTGCAAAGCACCTGGCCACGTTCAACACCTTCACGGTCAATACCGCGAAGAAGCGCACCGATATTGTCGCCCGCTTCGCCGCGATCCAGCAGCTTGCGGAACATTTCAACGCCGGTGCACACCGTCTTGGTAGTGTCACGAATGCCAACAATCTCAACTTCGTCGCCAACATTGACCACACCGCGTTCAACACGGCCGGTAACCACAGTACCACGACCCGAGATCGAGAACACGTCTTCGATCGGCATCAGGAAAGGCTGGTCAATCGGGCGATCCGGCGTCGGGATGTACTCATCCACAGCCTTCATCAGCTCGCGAATGCTGTTCTCGCCAATTTCCTTATTGCTGTCATCCAGAGCTGCCAGCGCAGAACCCTTGATGATCGGGATATCGTCGCCCGGGAAATCATAAGAGGACAGAAGCTCGCGGATTTCCATTTCCACCAGTTCCAGCAGCTCTTCATCGTCAACCTGGTCAACCTTGTTCATGTACACAACCAGCGCCGGCACACCAACCTGGCGGGCCAGAAGGATGTGCTCGCGGGTTTGGGGCATCGGGCCATCAGCAGCCGAAACTACCAAAATGCCGCCATCCATCTGCGCCGCACCGGTGATCATGTTCTTCACATAATCGGCGTGCCCAGGGCAATCCACGTGCGCATAGTGACGCGCATCCGTCTCATACTCTACGTGCGCCGTCGAAATGGTGATCCCGCGGGCGCGCTCTTCTGGCGCCGCATCAATCGCGTCATACGCCTTATACTCACCAAAATACTTGGTGATCGCCGCCGTCAACGTCGTCTTGCCATGGTCAACGTGACCAATCGTGCCAACATTTACGTGCGGCTTGTTGCGTTCAAACTTCTCTTTAGCCATTTCTTTGTCTCACTTCTTCTCGTTTAAGACTCTTAAGCGTGCTTCGCGATAACTTCTTCGGCCACAGCCTTGGGTACCGGCTCATAATGGTCGAATTGCATTGAATATTGTGCCCGTCCCTGGGACATGGAGCGCAATTGGTTCACATAGCCAAACATGTTGGCTAGCGGAACCATTGCATTGATAACATTGGCGGTGCCGCGCACTTCCTGGTTTTGAATTTGCCCGCGACGGGAATTCAGATCACCAATCACCGAGCCGGTATAATCTTCCGGCGTAACCACTTCAACCTTCATGATCGGCTCAAGCAATTTAGGGGCGCAGTCGTTCTTGGCCTGACGCAAGGCGGCGCGGCCAGCAATTTCAAAGGCCATAACCGAACTATCAACATCGTGATAGGCACCATCATAGAGGGTGGCCTTAAAGTCGATCAGCGGGAAGCCTGCCAGAATACCGGTTGCGGCGATCTGTTTGATGCCTTTTTCCACGCCCGGAATGTATTCCTTGGGCACATTACCGCCAACAACCTTGGATTCAAAATGTTCGCCCTCACCCGCAGGAAGAGGCTCAAACGTGATCTTGACCCGCGCAAACTGACCAGAACCACCAGATTGTTTCTTGTGGGTGTAATCAATATCAGCAGCCTGACCCAGGGTTTCGCGGTATGCCACTTGTGGCTGGCCGATATTGGCCTCAACCCCAAATTCGCGCTTCATGCGATCAACCAGAATGTCCAGATGCAATTCACCCATACCGGCAATAATGGTTTGACCGGATTCTTCGTCGGTATGGACATGAAACGAAGGATCTTCGGCGGCCAGACGTTGCAGGGCAATGCCCAGTTTTTCCTGGTCGGCCTTGGTTTTCGGCTCAATCGCAATTTCGATCACTGGCTCGGGGAATTCCATCCGCTCCAGAATGACCTGATTTTGCGGATCACAGAGGGTGTCCCCCGTGGTGGTTTGTTTCAGACCCGCAATGGCAACAATGTCGCCCGCATAGGCTTCCTTGATGTCTTCACGTGAATTGGAGTGCATTTCCAACATGCGGCCAATGCGCTCTTTACGTTCCTTTACCGAGTTGATCAGGGTAATGCCGGTATCCAGCTTGCCCGAATAAATCCGCGCAAACGTCAGCGTGACGACAAACGGGTCATTCATGATTTTGAAGGCCAGCTTGGAAAGCGGCTCATCATCAGAGGCATGGCGCTCGATCTCGTCGCCGGTTTTTACGTCAATGCCCTTAATGGCAGGAATTTCAATCGGCGATGGCAGAAAGTCCACAACCGCATCCAGCAGGGTTTGCACGCCCTTGTTCTTAAACGCAGTGCCACACAGGATCGGCACAAAGGTATTATCAATGGTGCCCTTGCGGATCATGGCTTTGAGGGCATCTACCG
This sequence comes from Alphaproteobacteria bacterium, assembly GCA_021774955.1. Taxonomy (GTDB): domain Bacteria; phylum Pseudomonadota; class Alphaproteobacteria; order M2410; family M2410; genus JAJFIN01. The sequence goes on from JAJFIN010000454.1 coordinate 5,254, forward strand.
AAGGTTCTTCGCCTTCCAGATAGGCTTCCATCGCCGCATCATCGACCTCAACGGCCTTTTCAATGAGTTTTTCGCGCCATTCCTTGGCCTGATCGACCAGATCAGCCGGAATATCTTCTTCGGCGTATTCCGCACCCAGTGCTTCGCCAGACCAGATAATCGCCTTCATTTTCAGAAGATCGATATGGCCGACATAGTCACTTTCGGAGCCGATCGGCAATTGAATGGCCAGCGCATTGGCGCCCAGGCGACCTTCAATCATCTCATAGGACATAAAGAAGTCAGCGCCGATCTTGTCCATCTTGTTGACAAAGATCATCCGCGGAACTTTGTACTTGTCGGCCTGACGCCACACGGTTTCGGTTTGCGGTTCAACACCGGCATTGGCATCCAGAAG
>JAJFIN010000455.1 GCA_021774955.1 Alphaproteobacteria bacterium
CAGGGGACTTATGACAGTGGTAGAAGATTCCATTGAATCTGGTGATACGGGTGGTATCGGTACTTTCGAAAAATGGCTTTCGGTTTGGGTTGGCCTTTGTATTTTGGCGGGTGTTCTACTCGGCAATTTGATACCGGGTCTTTTCGGTATCCTAGCAAAAGCAGAATATGCGTCGGTCAATCTCATCGTTGCGGTATTGATCTGGGCTATGGTCTATCCGATGATGGTCAACGTTGATTTTGCCAGTTTGAAACGGATCGGTGATCGACCCAAAGGGCTTGTGGTTACCATAGTCGTGAATTGGCTCATCAAGCCGTTCACCATGGCCGCACTGGGCGTTTTGTTCTTTGAGCAGATATTTGCTGGATTCATTCCCGCAGCCGATGCTCAACACTACATTGCCGGTCTCATTCTTTTGGGCGCTGCCCCGTGCACGGCGATGGTGTTTGTCTGGTCGCAAATGACGAAAGGGGATGCGACTTACACACTGGTGCAAGTCTCGGTTAACGACGTCATTATGGTCTTTGCTTTTGCACCGATCGTCGCGTTTTTACTTGGTGTGACCGACATCGTTGTGCCGTGGACGACTCTGCTTTTGTCGGTTGGTCTTTATGTCATTATCCCGCTGATTGCGGGAGCACTAACGCGGCATTATTTTTTCTCAAGATCGAAAAAAACAGCAGAGAGCGCAATCAAACGATTTTCTGATCGAGTGAAGCCTTATTCGGTCGTTGGTCTATTGGCGACGGTTGTTCTGCTGTTTGGCTTTCAAGGCCAGGTCATCTTGCAACAACCTTTGATCATTGCTCTGATTGCGGTCCCGCTGCTCATTCAATCCTACGGAATATTTGCTGTCGCTTACGGAGCGGCTTGGGCTTGGCGGATTCCATTTAATGTCGCGGCGCCGTGTGCCCTCATTGGTACGTCAAATTTCTTTGAGCTGGCGGTCGCGGTGGCGATCAGCCTGTTTGGTTTGCAATCGGGTGCGGCTTTGGCGACGGTTGTGGGAGTTCTCGTTGAAGTTCCAGTAATGTTGTCCCTCGTCGCGTTTGCCAATCGAACTCAGAAATTCTTTCCGGCAACATAGCACCTTATCTCGGGCGTTTCTTTTGACGACGTAGAATAGGGCAGTTAGGATCGAGGTTACCGCGCGATCCTGATAGGATTATCGTCATGAGCATCACAATTATCCAAAATGCCAATGTGCTGGATGTTCGCACTGGCGATTATCAACCAGATAGTTCCATCACCATCGAGGATGACCGGATTGTCCGCGTTGCGGAAACACCCGAAACAGTGAATGCCGAACGGATAATCGATGCAGGCGGTGATGTGGTGATGCCGGGGCTGATTGATGCCCACGTCCATGCCTATTTGACCACATTTGACTTTCGCGAAATGAGCGGCAAGCCGTTTACCCTTCATACGATTGAGGCGGCGAAGGTTTTGGAGGGGATGTTGCAACGTGGTTTCACGACGGTCCGCGATGCAGCGGGTGCTGATCGCGGGCTAGCTTCTGCGGTTCAACGTGGGCTCGTAAAGGGTCCGCGCATGTTTATCTCCGGCCATGCCTTGTCGCAAACCGGCGGCCACGGTGACCTCCGTGCGCCGAGCGATAGTGTTCAAATATGTGCGTGCGGTGCGCATACTTCGTGGCTTTCTCATATTGTGGATGGGGTTCCAGCAGCCCTGGCAGCCACCCGTCGGGAGCTGCGAGATGGGGCTGATCAGATCAAAATTATGGCATCGGGCGGTGTTGCCTCTCCCGCTGATCCCTTAATGAGTACGCAGTTTACCGTTGAGGAAATTGAAGCCATTGCGGGTGAAGCGAAGGATTGGGGAACCTATGCCATGGCCCATGCCTATTCGCCCGAAGCGATTACGCGAGCGGTCAAAGCCGGTGTACGGACGATCGAGCACGGAAATTTGCTCGACAAAGATTCAGCAGATCTCATGCATGCACATGATGCGTTTCTCGTGCCGACACTTGTGACTTACTACACGATGCAGGAGATTGGTCGTCAATTTGGATTGCCTGAAGGAAACTTGAAGAAGCTGGGCGAGGTGCTTGAGGCGGGCATGCAATCGCTAGAGATTGCCAAGAAATCTAACGTAAAAATGGGCTATGGGACGGATCTCATCGGGGCGGCCCATAAAGATCAAAACAGAGAATTTGAATTGCGCAGTGAGGTGTTGTCACCGCTTGAGATTATTCAATCTGCGACAATCGTGAATGCGCGGATTCTGAATAGGGAAGAAGAACTGGGTGCAGTAGAGCCTGGTGCGTTTGCGGATCTTATCGTTGTACGTGGCGATCCTGTGCGCGACATTTCGGTTCTGGCGCGTCCGGAAGAAACCATCCGCATGGTTATGAAGGCTGGGGATATCTACCGCGATCTTTCGCTTTAAAGCGGGGCAAATTGACCCTCCATAAACTGATCTCTCAGGACAAACTTTTGTATCTTGCCTGAGCCGGTCAGAGGCCAATCATCGACATATATCCATATGGTTGGTGTTTTTTGCGGCGATAGGCGTTCCCGGCAATGGGCGATCAATTCATCACGCTCGGGTGTTTCATGGCCCGCTCGCCGCATAAAGCACGCGACAACCTCTCCCCATTTATCATCGGGAATCCCCACAACAGCGATCTCTGCAAGGGCACGGTGTTCTTGCATGGCATTTTCTATTTCCGCGGGGAATAAATTTTCACCGCCGCGAATGATCATCTCTTTGACACGCCCGGTGACGCGCACATAGCCGCGGGCATCCATCGTGCCTAAATCACCAGTGTGCAACCAACCCTCTTTGTCGATGGTTTCAGCAGTGGCTTTTGGATTGTCGTTATACTCAATCATGTTGAGATACCCGCGCGAGCAAATCTCACCGACAGTGTCGATTGGCGCGATCTTATTTGTTTTTGGATCAATGATTGCCACTTCGACATAAGGCATAGGTTGGCCGACGGAGCCCGTAATATCTTCAAGCGTGTCATTTTCCCAGACACAAGTAATCACCGGCGACGTTTCGGTTTGACCGTAGATTATTTGAAGATTGGCCCCGAAAGCAGCCTTGGCCCGTCGCACGATTTCCGGTGGGACCATCGATCCGCCGGAACACACGGTATACACCGACGACAGATCGTGCGCGTGGGTCTGTTGTGCTTCCAAGAGGCCTATGATCATGGTTGGAACGCCCAAAAAGACATTGACCTTTTCTTGCTCAATGATCTGGATCATAACATTGGGATCAAAAAGCGCTGCGATGATCATCGTACCTTGTTGATTGATGCTTCCCAGGCAGGCGACGGCGCAACCGCCGGTGTGAAACATCGGCATGAAATTCAGATAGACATCACCGGGACCCATGCCCAATCGTTCCAAAGTTTGGCGCGAATTATTGACGATACCGCGATGATGGAGAACCGCGCCTTTGGGAAAACCTGTCGTTCCGGAGGTATACTGAATTTGTACCGGGTCTCCCGGTTTGACTTCTGGCAATTGTCGGGTTTCACCATCCCAATCAAACAGTGCATCATGATCTTCGATGTCGATCAACGCGGTTACGTTTGGCAAATCCACTATGACACTTCGAGCGTTTTCTGCCATCGGATTACCACGATATTCCTCAACCAGATAAAGCGTTGCCGCTTGCGATTGCTCCAACACATATTTCAATTCAGAGGGTTGGTAGGACGGGTTTACCGTGACGATTGTCAGGCCCGCTAATGCAGCCCCCAGTTCTATAAGGACCCATTCCGGAATATTGGGAGCCCACAGAGCGATGCGATCGCCCGGCCGGTGACGTGACAAGAGAGCTTGTGCTAATTTTTCCGCATCGGTGAGAAGTTCGTCATAGGTCCAGGTGCGATCTATGACACCGGAGATGGGCAACTCTTTGAGCGCCAACGTATTCGGAGACGAAGCGGCGGCATCGCGTAATATATCTCCAATGGTTTTATCTGTGAGCTTTCCGTCTTCTTGTGCCGGGAAATAGGACTCAGTAAGGGTCACGTCATACATTGGCTGTGCTCAACTTTGGTGGAACAGATTGGACTGATATTAGGCCTTCGTTTCGATGGACGCGGGCCAATACGCTCGTGGGACGGAAGTAGAGTAATCGATCCAGGGCGCATTTGAAAATATTGGTCTCGGCACAGTTTTGACTTAGTTGACGCATATAATTAACTCGGACTAGGCGTGCACACTATCTATGGTAGGCAATAGCTTAGGGAGGGCCATATGAGCTTGTTTGCAATCCTCTTTTTTGTTTGTCTTGGCGTGGTTTTTTTTGGCGGTTTTGCACTGACTGTTTTCAGTCTCGAGAGCAAAAAAGACGAAGATCGCTTAGATTTTTAGATCCCTTTGAATAGCTGAACGCCTTATCCACACACAGTTTTGCCGATATTACAATGTCGAGAGCCATTGGCTAGTTGATTGCATTGCAAAGCAATGGTAACCAATACTTGTATTGTGTTCTAAATATATGCAATAAATTGAATGTGTAAACAACGAGGGGAACTAAAATGAAACGAATTTTAACGGTGCTTGTCGTGGGGGCGAGCCTTGTAGGATGCGCTACAATTACCAGAGGCACAAATGAAGTCATGATCATAGAAAGTGATCCGGTTGGCGCGAAAGTTGAAATGTCAAACGGTATGGGATGCACAACACCCTGCTCACTAAAGATGCCTCGTAAAAGCGAATTCGATGTGACTATTTCCAAAGACGGATATGAAACCATCAAAACTCATGTCGGCAATCAAGTTGCTGGCGGTGGTGCTGCCGGGATGGCTGGGAATGTATTGTTGGGTGGGATTATCGGTGCCGGTGTCGATGCGGCGTCCGGTTCCATGCTCGAATTGATCCCAAACCCTTTGACAGTAAAAATGGCTCCTGTCGGCAATGCTGGAATAGCTCCAGAAAATCAGGATGAAAAAGCAACGGAGGAAGCAGACGCTGGCGATGGTGCTGCTTCCGATCCATCTGCTTAGAAAACAGAATCAGCACAGGTTAGAGGAGCGTTGCCAGAGCAGCGCTCCTTTTTTTTTTTGAGCTCTCCAACACTGAATCCGCCACACCTGGTTATGGAGTATTTGGGCTCCAGACTTGTGCGCTTTGTTACATTTGTATGCGTTTAGCTATACCGCTTTCACGCGGCAGCTATGCGCAGAACGCAATACTCTTTTTCCCAAAAAGCCCTATTTATGCGCTGCAACAAATTGCAAAGATAAGAAAGGAAATTGCAATGCAATATTTTGTACGTTCGTTGGAAGCTACAGCTCTTGGCTTGACCTTTTTGGGTTTCTGGGTGGCTGTTAGCGGTGCAGGGCTGCCAATCCTTGCGTAATAAAAAGGAGGCTGCAAAACAACCTCCGAGATATCACCAGATGCCCATTGCGGATCTGACAAAAAAATAGGCTCCAGATTTTTCAGATCTGGAGCTTTTTTTATCGCGTAACAGATTTGGCGGATTATGCAGCGACCGCGGCGACTCGAGCGTGATAGCGCTGTCGTGCAATGTCTTCAGCTGCAGCCAAGGTCGTCTTGTCCTCCGCGTCAGCTTTTCCAAAGATCTCCAACAATGTGTCGTAGATGTGGTCGGTACGATTGTGCACTTCCTCGGCGCTGTAGGTGACAACTTCACTGGCAACGTTGATGAGGCCTCCTGCATTAACAACATAGTCGGGCGCATAGAGAATGCCTTTGCTCTTCAAGTCTGCCACCACATCATCATGTGCAAGCTGATTGTTAGCGCCGCCTGCAATAATTGAGGCTTTCATCTTGTCGATGGCCGCTGTGTCGATAATGCCACCCAAGGCACATGGTGCAAAAATATCAACTTCTTCCGATGCGATGCGATGAACGTCTACAGCTTTGGCCTGGAAGCGGTCCACGGCGTGCGTGACGGCGTCGCGATTTACATCTGCGATGGTAAGCGCGACACCGTGGTCGTAGAGGAATTCACAAAGTGCGAAACCAACTTTCCCGACGCCAGATACAGCAACCCGGATGCCCGATAGATCATCCGTATTCATGCGGTATTTGACCGCGGCTTGAATACCACGAAAAACACCGAAAGCGGTTGTTGGTGAGGGATCTCCTGCACCGACGGCAAAACGTGTATCGGCTTGCATGATGGCAACGTCGTGCCCGCTGATACCGACATCAACACTGGTGATATATTGACCGCGCAGGCTGTCTATGAACCGGCCCATGGAATGAAGCAGGGCCGGTGTTTTTTGTTTCTGTGGATTGCCGATAATGACCGACTTAGCACCACCCAATGGCAGGTGAGCGACGGCCGCTTTGTAGGTCATGCCCTTGGATAGACGCAGAACATCATCAAGGGCTTCTTCTTCTGTCGCGTATGCGACCATTCGGCAGCCCCCCAAGGCTCGTCCTTCGGGCCCCAGGCGGTGAATGGCGATGATGGCTTTCAAGCCGGTATGGGGGTCATGACCGAAAACAACATGTTCATGACGATCAAATGAAGGTGCATCAAATATCATTCGTCTCGGTTCCTTCACTCAGCGGCGTTTTTTAAGGGAGTGCTGTGATCCAAGTGCGAAAGATGATGGTCCCACTCAGCCATGGTCTTATTGTAATTTTCAATTTTGATATGGCCGAACCCGCGAATTTTGTCGGGTAGACCAGCCAATGCAATTGCTTGTTCCAAATTGTCTGCGGTCAGCTTTGCCTCAATCGTTGTCAGCAAAGCTTCATACTTTTCAATCAAGGCACGTTCCAACTTACGGTCTTTCTGACGCCCAAAGAGATCGAGCGGAGTTCCGCGGAGAGTTTTACCTTTCGACAGCACTTTGAGCGTCGGCCAAGCAATCCAACCAGGGATCTGGCGTTTCCTTCGGTTTCCGGTTACCGGATCCTTTTTTGAAACGATGGGTGGCGCCATATGGAAGTTCAGTTTGAAATTGCCTTCAAATTCACTGTTCAACTTGTTTAGGTAGGAGCGGTCCGTATAGAGACGGGCCACTTCATACTCATCCTTGTAGGCAAGAACCTTAAAATAATTCCGGGCAATTATTTCGGTCAGGGCTGTTGAACCAGACTGAATCCGGTTCTCAAGTGATTTGAAACGTGCGAGCAAAGCCGTGTATCGATTTGC
>JAJFIN010000456.1 GCA_021774955.1 Alphaproteobacteria bacterium
TGGACAACAAGTTCATCCAAACTTGCAGACCGTGTCGCCGCCACAGTCGATTTAATCCCGCCACCCGCTTTGGCGATTTCTTCATAGGAACGCCCTTGGAGCCGCATTTCAAATTCATCAGCCCGGTCACCACCAAAAACCAAATGAGTATGACAATCGATAAAGCCCGGGAGCAACCACCCGCCATCCAATGTTAGGACTTCGCGTGCAAGCTTCTCAGGTGGGCCATCAAGATCCGCCGCCAATCCGACAAAACTGAGACAGCCGTCTTTGACTGCCAAAGCGCCTTTCTCTATGGCGCCAAAACGGCCGCGATCTTCCATAGTGCCGATGGTCGCGCCAAGCCAAAGCCGGTCCCACATATCACCATCCTTCTAAACTGCGAATCAGATGACATATTATCCAACAATCTATCACTGGCAGACGGATTATTTATGTTGTATATACTACCACATACCTAAGGAAAAGCCATGTCAGTAATCTTTGCAGACCGGGCGTTGTTGAGCGATGGCTGGGCGCAAGATGTCCAGATTTCAATTGGCACAGAAGGCAGCATCACTTCGATAACTCAAGGCTGCGATCCCCGTGGCGCCGATTGGCGCAAGCCTTTGCTGATACCTGCCATGCCCAATCTCCATTCACATGCCTTCCAGCGCGCCTTTGCTGGATTGGCAGAAGCGGCAACAGGGAAATCCGACAGCTTTTGGACTTGGCGCCATCACATGTATGCCGTCAGTGAAAAACTCACGCCTGAGACCAATCGCGACATCGCTGCCGCCCTCTATATCGACATGCTAAAAGCGGGCTATACCCAAGTCGCCGAGTTTCACTATATCCACAATCACGGCTCCAAAACCGGCACGCCGGGAGAAGAAATGGCGCGCTCAATCCTGATCGCAGCACAGGAAACGGGTATCGGCATAACTTTGTTGCCCACTCTTTACGAAACTGCAGGCTTCGACGACACGCCGCTTGAATCGGCACAAAAACTGTTCGCTCTCACCCCTGATCAACTCATGGCATTGTTTGATAAACTGAATGCAGAGGGCTCTGCGGATAGCTTGAATAAGCTCGGCTTTGCATTTCATAGCTTGCGTGCTGTTCGACCTGAAAGCCTTATCCACATTAGCAATCACGCGCCCTCGGGAACACCGATCCATATCCATATTGCCGAACAAGAAGGCGAAGTTGACGATTGTATATTTGCCCGCAAGAACCGACCAGTGGCCTGGCTCTATGACAAACTCGATGTGAATAAAAATTGGTGCCTGATCCACGCTACTCACATCTCCGACGCAGAGCGCCAGCAAATTGGCAAGTCTGGGGCAATCGCAGGATTATGCCCAACCACCGAAGCCAATCTCGGCGACGGCCTGTTTCCCATTGTTGATTATCTCATGGAAGGTGGCGCATTTGGTATTGGATCCGACAGCCAGGTCACCGTCGATCCGACACAAGAGTTACGGTTACTCGAGTATGGTCAACGCCTTACCAAAGAGCGCCGAGCGACGACGGCGTCTGAGAAAGAAGTTCATACCGGGGCCCGGTTGTGGCGCGCAGCAACAACCGGCGGCGCCCAGGCTTGTGGTATCAACACCGGAGAGATTGCCGTCGGTAAAAGAGCCGACTTTTTAGCACTCGATACCAGCCACCAACTCTTGACGGAACGGAACGAAGATACGCTGCTCGACACACTGGTTTTCTGTGGCGGCACCAATCTCATTAGCGATGTCATGGTTGCCGGAAATTGGACCATCATTGACCGCCATCATGCGCTTGAGGACGTGATTGAACAACGCGCAATCGCTTCAATGAAGACGCTCTTGAATGACAAATAACGTGGATTTACTTGTGCTTATACAAATAGTATATATAACCATATATTATACAAGAACCTGGTTTTAAAATGTCACTTGATAATTCCATGGATGCTTCAGCCCACCCACTTTATGAGCGGGTTAAGAGCCATATCTTGCATCAAATTTCCTCAGGCGTCTGGACACCCGGAGAGAAAATTCCCTCTGAATCAGAACTGATCACTCAACTCAATGTCTCCAAAATGACCGCCAACAGAGCTCTGCGGGAACTTGCTCATTCTGGCCATTTGCGGAGGGTGGTTGGTGTCGGCACATTCGTAACAGAACCCAAAATCGAAAGTGACCTTCTGGAAATACCAAACATCGCTGAAGAGATACGAGCGCGGGGCCATGTCTATTCTGCGCGGGTGGAACTGCTGGCGGAAGAACGGGCAAACAGTCGTCTGGCTGAAAATTTAGGCCTAACCCCCGGTGCGAAAGTTTTCCATTCGATCGTCATTCATGCCGATGGTGACATCCCAATCCAGTTGGAGGACCGATATATCAATCCGGCCCTCGCGCCCAATTATCTCTCTGCTGATTTCTCACAAAAGACGCCGGGGGAATACCTGACTGAACTGGCTCCAGCCCAGGAGGCAGAACACATCGTCGAAGCACTTATGCCCCCCAAACCGGTTGCCAAACTATTGGCGATGCCGGAGGGCGAACCCTGTCTCGTTGTTTCGCGCCGCACCTGGGCCAAAGGCATCGTTGCCTCTGGCTCCCGGCTTTATCATCCAAGTTCAAAATACCGCCTCGGCGGTCGGTTTGCACCGATCGCACAATCTTCTCACGGAGGAATCTCATGACAACCTTCACCCGCAAAGATAATAGCCGCCTTATCCGAGCACCGCGGGGCTCTGAACTAAATGCAAAATCTTGGGCGACCGAAGCGCCCATGCGCATGTTGATGAACAATCTCGATCCCGAAGTGGCCGAACGCCCGGAAGAACTGGTTGTTTATGGCGGTATTGGGCGCGCAGCGCGTAATTGGGAATGTTTCGACAAAATCGTCTCGACATTGAAGAACATGGAGATAGATGAAACGTTGCTGGTTCAATCCGGCAAGCCCGTAGGCGTTCTCAAAACCCACAAGGATGCACCGCGCGTGCTGATAGCTAATTCCAATCTTGTCCCTCATTGGGCAACCTGGGAGCATTTCAACACCCTCGATAAGGCGGGTCTCATGATGTATGGCCAGATGACCGCCGGTTCATGGATCTACATTGGCAGTCAGGGTATCGTTCAGGGGACTTACGAAACCTTTGTCGAAATGGGGCGCCAACACTTTGGTGGCGATCTGTCTGGCAAATGGATCCTCACTGCAGGCCTCGGCGGCATGGGCGGCGCCCAACCGCTTGCTGCAAAAATGGCCGGTGCTTCGATGATTGCCATCGAAGTTCAAGCAAGCCGGATCGAACGTCGCTTGGAGACCCGCTACCTTGATCAAAAAGCTGACAGCCTTGATGAAGCACTTGAAATCGTCAACCAAGCCCATGCCAAGGGGAAGGCAGTTACTGTTGGGCTTCTAGGCAATGCCGGTGAGATCGTGCCGGAAATGCTGGCTCGCAGTATTAAACCCGACGCGCTAACAGACCAAACTTCTGCCCACGATCCTGGTAACGGCTATTGCCCAGTGGGATGGAGCGTAGAGCAATGGGAGACCGGCCGTGAACGCGATCCAGCATCCGTTGAAAAAGCGGCGCGCCAATCAATTCGCACTCATGTCGAAGCCATGGTCGCCTTTTCAAAACAAGGCGTGCCAACCGTCGATTACGGCAACAATATCCGACAAGTCGCTTTCGAAGAGGGGCTGGAAGAGGCCTTCACTTTTCCGGGATTCGTTCCTGCTTATATCCGCCCACTTTTCTGTCGCGGCAAAGGTCCGTTCCGCTGGGTCGCACTCTCGGGCGATCCTGAAGATATTTTCCGTACGGATGAAAAGGTCAAAGAGCTCATGCCCGATGATCGACACCTCCACAACTGGCTCGATATGGCGCGCAAAGACATCGCCTTCCAAGGCCTCCCCTCGCGCATCTGTTGGGTCGGTCTAGGCGACCGCGAAAGGCTTGGGCTTGCTTTTAATGAAATGGTCGCCAATGGCGAAGTCTCCGCACCCATCGTTATCGGCCGCGATCATTTAGACTCCGGATCGGTCGCAAGTCCCAACCGTGAGACCGAAGCCATGAAAGACGGAACTGATGCTGTTTCAGATTGGCCATTGCTAAACGCACTTCTGTCCTGTGCAGGTGGCGCCACCTGGGTATCGCTCCATCATGGCGGCGGTGTCGGCATGGGTTTTTCGCAACATGCCGGCCTGGTCATACTCTGCGACGGCACACAAGACGCCGCAACACGCATTGAACGGGTTCTTTGGAATGACCCGGCTCTTGGCGTCATCCGTCATGCCGATGCTGGATACGAAGAAGCCATCGCCTGTGCCCGAGAGAAAGGCCTCAACATGCCCATGATCGACGGCACACCTTGAGAGAAATTGAAATGACGGAAATCCATAAAATTATTATTAGAACGGACACCCTCTCTCCCGAAGAATTGCGTCTTTCGCTGCGGCGCAAAGTCAATATCTCTTTGTCTGATCCAGTTCGCAAACAGATCTTGAAATCCCAAGAAACCATCGACTCGATTTTAAAAACGGGCGAAACGGTTTATGGGGTCAATACTGGTTTCGGGCAACTGGCTAACAAACGCATCACTGATGACCAACTCGGGTTCTTGCAGCGAAACTTGGTACTCTCTCATGCCGCAGGAACCGGATCCTTGCTTCCCGACAACACCGTTCGGCTTATCCTCGTCTTAAAGATCCAATCACTGTCGCGCGGCTTTTCCGGTGTCAGACCTGAAACGGTTGAGCTCTTGTGTGAAATGATTAACCGCGAAGTCTACCCTTGCATCCCCGCCAAAGGATCGGTCGGCGCGTCCGGTGACCTCGCACCTTTGGCACATATGGCAGCGCCATTGATTGGCGAAGGCGAGGTGCGCATAGACGGTGAAATCTTTCCCGCTAAAGAGGGTTTTAAGAAGGCAGGACTGGCTCCTATAAATCTCGGCCCAAAAGAAGGGCTCGCCCTATTAAACGGCACTCAGGTTTCAACCGCACTGGCACTCAAAGGGTATTTTGAACTTCGCCGCGTTTTTGATGCGGCTGTGTTAACGGGTGCACTTTCCGTCGATGCTGTAAAAGGCAGCGATACGCCCTTTGACGCCCGCATTCATGAGGTGAGAGGACAAAAAGGCCAGATCATTGTTGCAGAACTATACCGAACAATTTTGAGCAAAAGCGAAATCCGCAGCTCTCACCTGGACTGTGACCGGGTTCAAGATCCCTACTCCGTTCGCTGCCAACCACAGGTCATGGGCGCCGTCCTCGATATGATGGACCATGCTGGCACCATTCTTTGGCGTGAAGCCAATGCTGTATCCGATAACCCTCTCGTCTTTCCGGATGAAGGCGAAGTGCTATCGGGTGGTAATTTCCACGGCGAGCCCGTCGCGATCAGTGCCGATGCATTGGCTATTGCTGCTTCGGAAGTCGGAGCGTTGGCGGAGCGACGCCTTGCTCTTTTAATCGACGCAAATCTTAGCGGCTTGCCACCGTTCTTGGTAGAAAACAGCGGTCTCAACTCAGGCTTCATGATCGCGCAAGTGACCGCCGCGGCGCTCGCTTCTGAAAACAAAACGCTCGCGCACCCTGCCAGCATCGATTCTCTGCCGACCTCTGCCAATCAAGAAGACCATGTCAGCATGGCGACATTTGCTGCGCGGCGCATCGAGGAGATTGTCGATAATGTTGCCGGGATTATTGCCATTGAACTTCTGGCAGCAGCGCAGGGTGTGGAATTCCACCGGCCGCTCAAAACCAGTCCCGGCTTGGAAGAACTCATCGCCATTCTGCGAAAAGGCGTCCCACGTTATGAAGAAGATCGCTACTTCGCGCCTGATATAGAAAAGGCAAAAGAGATTATCCGCTCCCGCACCATCGATGCACTCATCGAAAAGCATGTCCCCGGATGGCTCACGCGAAGTCACACGGATAAATGAGCATGGATCTTTTTTCACTAAAAATGGGCGCGTCACCACTAGTTGTCAGCATTCCTCATTCGGGCACTTTTCTACCCGAAGACATTGCAGGGCAATTGACCGAAGAAGCGCATCGTCTTGCCGATACGGATTGGCACGTTGACCGGCTTTGCCAATTCCTTCGGGACTTGGATGTAACCGTTCTTGCAGCAACCCATTCTCGCTATGTCGTCGATCTAAATCGGCCGCCGGATGGCGCACTACTTTATCCCGGTCAAAACGAAACGGCTCTTTGTCCAACTAAAACTTTTTCGGGAAAAGAACTCTACAAACCGAACCGTGCACCTGATCAAAAAGAAATCCAACGTCGTCGAGAAAAATACTGGCAGCCCTATCACCAAGCCCTACAAAGGGAATTACAACGCCTAAAGACGCTGCACGGCCACGTATTTTTGTGGGACGCCCACTCTATCGCCGATCAAGTTCCAACCCTCTTTGAAGGTAACCTTCCTGACCTAAACTTTGGCACCAATGAGGGGCAGTCTTGTGATGAAGCGCTGAGCGCTCAACTGATGTCCGTGGCGAATGATCAAGACAAGTATTCAGCGGTATTAAATGGACGTTTCAAAGGCGGGTATATCACCCGTCACAATGGCGACCCAGCAAAGGGCATTCATGCCGTACAACTAGAACTTTCCTGGGCAACTTATATGGACGGCGATCCGAGCTTCGCCTTTAGAGACGATTTGGCCGAACAGATTCAGCCATTGCTGTCCCGCTTCATCACTACGCTGCTTGAACTCAAGCTCTAAATAACAATTGAGTGCGTGCGTGTCTCAATCGCCCGTACAATGTTAAGCGCGGTTAGTTGGGACGTCTTCGGATTAAGGGGGGATGGATTGCCCCTAATCACCACTTCAAAATCTCCAGCCGGTCCGGAAAAGGTCAGGCGGTGAGTATTGCGTTCTGTCTCCGGATCGGCCACAAGCTCAACCTGGGTCCGGTCCATACCAATGCCGGCAAGAGCCGATGTCGCCGCCACATTGGCATTCTTTGGAAAAGCTTGAGCCGCTTCGCGCGCCGAGCCTGAAAAAATTACGGTACTTTCTTTGATCGCCTCAAGATCTATGCCCTCAACACCGGGCGCCCCAGACCAAGATTGCGGCGGTTTGGTTGACTGAATACACACCTCATCAAGCCCAGCAATCCTTGCTGCCCCCAACCCGTCGACACCAACCAAAGCGCCAGCGGGCAAAAACACCTGTGCATCCGACTTTTCAACGAGGGTTTTAACTTGTTCATACAATGCGTCATCAGCCAGCGCACCGATCGAAATGATCATCAAATCGACGCCCGCTTCTAACACTGGCCCAGCAAAAGCATCGACCGCGGCATGGCCCGCACATTCCGCCACCAGATCCGGGTTGCTTGCCAGGAACGCATCGATATCGGTTACCAATGGAAAGGACGCATCCTGATCTAAGTCTGAAGGCAAGACCAAAACCGAAACAATTTCTATCTCTCTATTGCCTTTGAGGTAATGGCATATGTCTTTGGCTATGGCGCCATAGCCGATCAAACCAAGTCGCATTTTGTAAACTTCCTATAGGCTCATGAAGGAGCAGGTTTAGAGGCCGTAGGCTGCTGCGAGATCCGGATCTTTTTCAGCCACTTGTTTGGCCAGGTCGACAATCACCTTTGCCTGCTTCCAGGTCGCGTCATCTTGCATCTTACCGTCAATGAGAACAGCACCGGTACCATCCGGCATGGCTTCAAGAATACGTTTGGCAAAAAGAACTTCCCCTGCGTCCGGGCTGAAAACCTTCTTTGCAATAGTGATCTGGCTCGGATGAAGCGACCAGGCGCCAACGCAGCCTTGCAGGAAAGCATTTCTAAACTGGGCTTCACATGCGGCTTCATCATCGAACGCACCGAAGGGTCCGTAAAACGGTTTGATGCCATAGGTAAGACAAGCATCAACCATCTTACTCACCGTATAATGCCAAAGATCTTGTTGGAAAAACTGGCGTGACGATTGATCTTCTTGCGGATCTTCCAACACGCCGTAGAACGGATGTCCGCCACCAACACGCGTCGTCTTCATGCCGCGTGACGCCGCAAGGTCCGCCGGACCGAGACTCATGCCATGCATGCGTGGGCTTGCTCCAGCAATTGCATTGACATTTTCAACACCTTGCGCGGTTTCCAAGATCGCATGGATCATGATCGGTTTTGATACACCATGCTTGGCTTCCAACTGAGCCAGCAATTGATCAAGGTAATGAATGTCCCAAGGGCCTTCGACCATCGGCAACATGATGACATCAAGTTTGTTGCCAACCGCGGCGACAATCTCGGTAATGTCGTCGAAGATCCACGGGCTTTTCATCGAATTGATCCGTGTCCACAACCCGGTCCCGTTTAACTTCACCGATTGTGCAACCTCGATAAAGCCTGCACGCGCTGCTTCTTTCGCATCAGCCGGAATGGCATCTTCAAGATTGCCGAGAAGAACATCGACTTGGTCGGCAATGCTTTGAGCTTTGGTCCGCATTTTTGGATTATGGGGGGGCAGAAAATGGATCATCCGCTCGAGCTTAGTCGGCACCTCACGCATGGGCTCCGGCGCGCCAATGGCCAGCGGTTTAAAAAAGTCCTTCGGAGTTTTCATCGGAACACCTTGTTCTTATTGTGCAGTGCAGCAGGCATAGGTGTTTTAGCTGAACATCGGGAACGTTCCAAGGGTCATCTGAACAAACTATGTAGACGGTGCTTCCCACACAAAATCCTTGGAAACCAGTACAATGTGGACAGCGCGCGGCCCATGGGCACCAAGCACCATGGTTGCTTCAATGTCAGCGGTGCGTGAAGGTCCAGAAATGAAATTAACCGCGCGAGGTAATTCACCAACACCATACCGTTCTCGCAACAGGTCCCAGATATCATCGAAGCCACCAACAACTTGTTCTTCTTCGACCACGATTACATGAGCGTCCGGCATGTAGGCCGTGCCGACCCTTGTATGAGCGTCCGAGGTCAAAACCAAAGTTCCCGTTTCGGCAACAGCGCCCATAATCCCTGTAACCACCGTACCGCCATCAACATCACGGTCATCTTCTGCTTTGCGGATGTTCAGCATCGGTGTTTTGTCCCATGGCAATTGCTGAACCGTTTGATCCTCTCCCAGCCAAACCTCTTGTGCCAATTGTTGATTTTTCAAATAGGTAGCAACTTGATCGGGGATTAGCTTGGGGTCGTGTACTGTTTCTACCGAGCAGCTCAATATCGATGCCAGTTGGCAAAATCTTTGAAGGGCTGCATCACCATTGGTCTGAGCAATGGCAGGGATAATATCCGCTTTCGGTGTTTCCAACCGGGCTCGCCAAGAAGGGTCCGGCTCAAACGAATTACCGCGTTGCGCGCGACCTTTAGCAATCTTCTCAAATATTTCAGACCGCGAAGAAGCAGACATTAGCGTCTCTCCTTTTGTTGGCGCGCATATTGAGTGAGGAATGTCCCGCCTTTGGGTGCTGCAAGGTCCCGTCTTTCAGTCCATCCACGGCCAATTAATGGAAGCTTTTTCACCCAACGGGCAGAACCCGCTCTATCCTCGCGGCTCATCAGCCCCAACCCAAACGATGCGATTGAGAGAGCTCTCCGGTAAAGCCACGGGGACTTAGCAAGAAAAGCCCACAAACCAACACCCCAGCGCGCTGCGCGGGGAATTAGATGCGCTTCATATTCGCGCTCTCGCCAATGACGCAGCATTTTCGGCAGGGGAATCCTGACCGGGCACACCGCTTCGCAACGCCCGCAAAAAGTCGATGCATTGGGTAAATGTGCAGCCTGAGTAATGCTTGTCAGCGCAGGCGTTAACACCGAGCCCATAGGACCCGAATAGACCGAGCCATAAGCTTGCCCACCAATACTGGTAAAAACCGGACAATGATTGAGGCACGCCCCACACCGGATGCAGCGCAACATATCTTGAAACTCCGTCCCAACCATATTACTACGGCCATTATCCACGAGCACCACATGGAATATTTCAGGCCCATCTGCGTCGCCGACCCGTTTCGGGCCAGTATAGAACGACATGTAATTTGCAGCTTCTTGGCCGGTAGCTGAGCGCACCAGCAATCGCATAAGCAAGGTCGCATCGTCGAGCGTTGGTACAACTTTCTCAATACCGGTTACAACAATATGGCAATTGGGTAGAGACGCCGACAGATCGGCATTACCTTCATTGGTCACCAAGCCAATAGTGCCGCTTTCAGCAATCAAATAGTTCGCACCAGTAATTCCAACATCAGCAGTCTTGAAATGTTCACGCAGAACAGCTCGGGCCTCACCAACCAGGGCGTCTTTTTCAACCACACGTTCTGTGCGACCATACTTCTGATGCGCTTCATAAAATGTATCTGACACTTGGTCGACATTCAGATGCAAGGCTGGACCAACAATGTGCGACGGCTTTTCGTCGCGCAGCTGAATAATGTACTCGCCAAGATCGGTCTCAAAAACTTCCAGTCCTTCGCTCTCAAGTTTTGGATTAAGCTCGATCTCTTCGGTGACCATCGATTTAGATTTGATGACCTTTTTTGCATCAACGCCGCGACAGATTTCGGCAATAATTTCATTGGCCTCATCACCCGTGCGTGCCCAATGCACAATACCGCCTTGGGCGAGCACTTTTTCTTCAAATCGCGCCAGATAAAAATCTAAATGGGACAAAGTGTGGTCTTTGATATCGCGCGCCTGGTCACGCATAGCTTCAAATTCAGGCAACCGTCCAATCACCTGCTCTCGAAAAGCAGGAAGAAACTTCTCAAAAATCATCAACCCATTTTTGAGTCGATCGTCATGAATAGCATCATGAGCAAGAGATTTAAATTTGTCGCTAGTGATATGCATCAAGACGCCTCGTCTTTAATCATACCAGCAAGCAGTTCAGCCACATGATATGCCGGAACGGCTTTTCCATCTCGGTGTAACTTTCCCTCAATGTTGAGCAAGCATCCGACATCCCCCATGGCAACACAATCAGCATCCGTCGCAACAATGCTATCCGTCTTCTTACGAACCATCTCATTCGACAGATCTGGATATTTCACACAGAACGTACCGCCAAAACCACAGCAAACCTCTGGATCTTCCATTTCTTTGAGTGAGCAACCGACCATGGAAGATAGCAGCGAACGAGGCTGCCCTTTCACGCCCATCTCACGCAATCCTGCACAGGAATCATGATAGGTGACGACCCCGTCAAACTTTGCAGTCACTTGATCAACATTCGCCACATCCGTCAGGAACGACACGAGCTCATGGGTGCGGCTCGACAGCGTTTCAAATGCCTTTCTCTCCGGCGTGCCTTCATCAAATAATGTCGGATAATGTTTTCGGATCATACCCGCGCATGACCCTGAAGGCACAACCACATAATCATAATTGCGTAACACCTCGAGCGTTTGCTTCGCAGCAGATCTCGCGCCCTCTCGGTCTCCACTATTAAAGTTTGGTTGCCCGCAACAGGTTTGCTGGATCGGTACATCGACTTGGAAACCCGCTTTCTCAAGCAACTTCAACGCGGCAAAACCAACACGCGGACGCATCAGATTCACAAGACAAGTCGCAAACAACGCAACACGAGTAGGGTCGGACATATAATTTCCTCAGTGTACTTTTTATTATTCCGCACAGATTGAAACGGTTATTCAATACGCGTGAACGTGCCATAAGGTTCAAAGAAAAGCGTTTCCGGATCGACAGACGCGAGATAGCTTTGCCATTCCTCATAATTGGCTGTTATTCGGACTTCACCACCCCACTTTCCGTCTGTGGCTACTCCAGGCAGTCCTGCCCTCACCGCAACCTTTGCCGCTTCAAAATCTAGCAACCAAATCGTTAGGGCGCCTGCGTCTGAGATCGCATATCGCGCAATCAAATATGTCGTCATATCCGCGTCATCGGAATCTTCTGCATCGTCGATGATTTGAATATTCATGTAGTCCGTATCGCCGATTTGTGTTGTATGGATTTTGAAGATAGTCCATGAACCATCAATACGGGTTTCACTGTCTGGTTCAACGGAAACACCGACAACCTGCATGACACCACCACTATCGGGTAGAAAATGAAGATACAGCTCTTCGTCATCGTCAACAATTCCATGCCAGCTACCTGGCAGAGCCAAATCAAGAGGTGAGGTTTCCGGATCCGACAACGGATTGACGCTTTCTGGTACGCATGCTGTCAATAAACCAAACAAGCCAACCAGAATGAAAATTCGAGCCCAGTGAAAAGACGTGCTACGCATGGTGCTTCTCCTTACAAAACC
>JAJFIN010000457.1 GCA_021774955.1 Alphaproteobacteria bacterium
TGCGTGGTGTGGCCTTGGGTGATCCCATATGGCTTGCCATGGGCGAAGACCCGGATATTGGCCCCTGGAGTGAGGCCATATTTTCAACTGCCCGTGACTGGGGCGCATCAGTAATGCGTCTGTCCATTCATCCGGCTGTATGGCGTCGCTACGGGATGGAACGATCCCTCGGCATTCTGGAGCAGGCTACCGCGTGGGCGCGGCAACACGGACTGTACCTGATCATCGATTTTCATTCCATCGGATTCCCACCGGAAAACGACTACATGCCGCTTCGCGACATCGTATTTGGTGACCTGTACAGAACAACGCCAACCGAAATACTTGCCTTTTGGCGCGCTGTTGCAGAACGCTTTGCTGCTGATCCTGTCATCGCATTTTTCGAATTGTTCAATGAGCCGGTTCGGGATTCCGCCCACGACTATCCGGCAGATAACTCCGTTCAGCACTGGTTGACCTGGCGCAACTTCAATGAACAGCTTATTGATGAAATCCGTGTTCTTGCGCCGAACAAACCCGTCATGGTTGGCGGGCTTCAGTTTGCCTATGATCTTTCCTACGTCCCCCGCTTTCCGGTCCGGCGATCAAACGTGGTGTACGCCACGCACGTTTATCCCGATGCATCCTGGAAAATTGACTGGGATACGGCATTTGGCCACGTTAGTGACCAGTTTCCTGTCTTTATGAGCGAGTTCGGTTTTGGTGGTTCCCATCCCGAAAGTGATTTCAATGGCACCGGCCAATTTCGCGAGTCCATAATCCGTTATGTGGAGGAACGGGGTATAGGTTGGACAGCCTGGGCCTTTTCACCGGCGATGGAACCCCAGCTTCTTGCTGACGAGAATTTTGCTCCGTCTGACTATGGGGCTTTTATCCGCTCAACATTGCTGGAGCACAGCACACCGTGATGTGTCCCGGGGACGAGACGATGTATGCGGTTTGATACATAAAGTAAGAACCGGGATTCATCGAATTAGAAACATGGTAACACAAATGTGAATGTCTGGTTCTGCCTAGAAAATTGTCATATTCGAAAGACTTTAATAACTTCTGCGAATAACAAGAAGCAAACATTAGCTGACACACAATCGTGATGTCCAATCTAGTACTCGTTCGCCCAGTTACAGACATTTAGAGTTGTCGGCGCAGGTCCTGAAGAAATACTATCTCAAACCCTGGGGTGAGCCTGATCCTCAATTGGGATCCGTTGCAACGACTGACAATGAGGGTGGCATGAACGATCAGAAACAACGTCGCAAGGCCTATCACGCCATGACAAAGGCCGAGCTGATCGACGTGCTGCTGTCAAAGGACGGCGACAATTCTGCCGCCAATACTGGTGAACGAAACCGCTCCCTGGAAAGAGCCTTGAGAAGTGAAGCAAGGCTATCAAGCGCGATCGAGCATATGACAGAAGGGTTCGTCCTCTACGATTCTTCCCAGCGTCTTTTATTATGCAACCAAAAATACCGTGGTTTTTATGGCTATAGCGAGGAAGACGCTGCCCCCGGAACGACGTTTGAGGACCTCGTTCGACTGGACGTGGAACGTGGAACGGTGGTCGATGACGGTTTGCACGAGAAGGATCGTGTGGCATTTCGAAAGAACCCGGATAAGGGACTCGAACTGCAATTGACGGATGGCCGGTGGCTGTTGATCCACGAAAACACTTCAGAAGAAGGCACCGTCGGCATTGTAACGGACATCACCGAGCGCAAACGCGCCGAAGAGGCTCTTAGTGACAGCGAGGCCAGATACCGGCAGGCAGTGGAACTAACCGCCGTGGGGCATTGGGTGTGGGATGAGGTCAACAATAAATGCATTTTTTGTTCAGAGGAAATGGCGCGTATTCACGGTGTTTCGGTTGAGGAGTATCTGGCATCCGCCTCGTCCCTTGAAGGAAACATTAATTGGGCCCATCCCGATGACCGAGAGAGGCTTGCTCATGTATTCGTTGAGTCGGCAAGACAGGAAACTAATTTCGATGTTGAGTATAAAATCAATACGAGAACCGGCGAAGTTCGCCACGTCCGTGAGTTAGGTAAAGCTGTCTTTGATGAGAATGGCGCATACATTCGTTCCAACGGAGTATTGCAGGACATTACGGACCAAAAACAATCACAGGAATCGCTTCAAACAGCTTTGGCCGACGCAGAACAAGCCAATCGCGCCAAGTCAGAGTTTCTTGCGACCATGAGCCATGAGTTCCGGACACCCCTGAATGCCATTCTTGGTTTCAGTGATATGCTCCGTGCTCAGTATTTTGGCCCTCTGGGGGCAAAAAAATACAAGGAGTATGCACATGACATCCACGATAGTGGTACGCATATGTTGGCGTTGGTAGATGACATGTTGGATATTGCAGCTATTGAAGCCGGGAAACGCACCATAGACAAAGCGGTTATTGACGCTGATGAAGTATTGAAGGGTTGCATCAATGATATGGAACTTGCCGCCCAAATCGCTGGCATTGATCTATCGTTAGATGTTCCTGATGATTTACCTTCTTTATACGCAGACAGACGGTCCACTGTTCAAATAGTCCTTAACCTCTTATCCAATGCCATCAAGTTTACGGAACGGGATGGAACAGTATCGGTGTCTGTAAAATCGTTAGATGACCAATTGACAATAGGCGTAAGTGATACGGGCATCGGAATCGAACCCGAAAGGCTGTCAAAGATTACGGAGCCGTTTTCTCAGGCCCATGACGAACCGCATATTACCCAAAATGGTACGGGGTTAGGGTTGTCCATTGTCAAATCGCTTGTCGAAATGCATCAAGGAAATCTGAATATTGAAAGTGAGATCGACAAAGGAACAATCGTTACTGTGGCGTTCCCTATCCAATCAGGAGAGACCGAGTAATCGTCAGTAGAATGTTCGCTATGGATCAGTGACGCAAACATACCGGGGTCCGGTGTAATGTCCGCTCTACGATAACAACGGGAATTTTGAGAGAAACTGTCTCAACTTATGTGTCAGACCACACTGTAATTGTGGCTTGTGGATTTGTCACCATTTCGCTAGACAGCATTACCCATCAAACGTGTATTCCAAGAGGTTCCCATGCGTGCGGAGATCGAGACGTTTTCCAGTGAGATCAAGCAGTCAATGGCACTGCTGAGGAGGCATCTTTGACTACGACAATGCTGTCAGGCGACTTGACGAACTGAACGCGCTATCGGAAGACCCGGCGCTGTGGGAAGACCCGGATAAAGCGCAGGCCATTATGCGTGAACGAAATCAGATTGAAGCCGGTCTGAAGGAAGTCCACGACATTGAAATAGCGCTTTCCGACAATCTGGAACTCATTGAAATGGGTGAGGCCGAAGACGACAATGAGATTGTCGCAGAAGCCGAGAAAGTTATTCTGACCCTGCGCAATCAATCAGCCAAGGCGGAACTGAAAACCCTGTTATCGGGCGAAGCCGATGGCAATGACTGTTATCTGGAAGTCCACGCCGGTGCCGGTGGAACGGAGGCTCAGGACTGGGCCGAAATGCTGCTTCGTATGTATGCCCGG
>JAJFIN010000458.1 GCA_021774955.1 Alphaproteobacteria bacterium
GCTTTACCACGCGTGCCTGGAAGGGGGGTCAAGCGCGTGAAAAATGGCTCGCCGAAGGAAAAAGCTCCGGACCCGGACGGCTGAATGATTAACGGCACATAGTTTACAAAAGCGCCGATGCCCCTTGGCGTCGCGCCCGACGTAATCTTGGCCTCATGATGCGTGAAGGCCTGCTCAAAGAAAACATTGATGGCGAAGCCCTGCAATGGGCCCATGACCGATTGATGGGACGTCCCGAGCAACGGCGTATTCTGATGGTCATTTCCGACGGTGCGCCGGTCGACGATTCAACGCTATCGGTCAATGCCGGCAATTATCTCGAGCGGCACCTGCGCGAGACCATCAAATATATTGAAACGCAATCCCCGGTCGAGCTGATCGCCATTGGCATCGGTCATGATGTGACCCGTTATTATAAACGCGCGGTTACCATCGTCGATGCCGAGCAATTAGGGGGTGCCATGACCGACCAATTGGCCTCCCTGTTTGATGACGACCCGAAAGCTAGTTTCGGCCAGCCAGTCCCAGAGGAATCAAAAGCAGCACCGCGCCCACGCCGCGCGCCGCTTCTAGATAGCCTCAGTCACACAAGCTTGCAAAAAGTTGCTGGTTCTTCCTCTGAGAAATCTGGACGACCGGTCAGCGGAACTTAGATAATTAAAGGGACAGTTTACTTAATTCAATTTGCAGTCGCCAATTCCCAGTTTTCTGCGGGTGAATTAAGTAAACTGTCCCTTTAATTATCAGCCCCCCAGTTCAAATGCGTTTTCAGAAAATCCAATGTCCGCTGCCAGGCGAGCGCTGCGTCTTCGCTGTCGTAACGCGCCGAGGTTGGATTGGCAAAAGCGTGATCGGCTTTATACCAAAACACGCTCGCTTCTTTCTCTGCCGCCGCCATTTCAGACTGAAATCCCTGCACCATATCTTCATTGATATAGGTGTCGCGCAAACCGAAATGACCAAGCACCGGCCCGCGCAATTCCGCAAGTTGCTCAGAAGATCTTGAAACATTGCCGTAATAGACGACACACGCATCAACCGGCCGCGCCATGGCGATATTAAGCGACCATCCGCCGCCAAAACACCAACCGATCGACCCCATCTTCCCTGAGCACCTTTCATCCTCCTTAAGCCAATCATAATGCGAGACAAGCGTATCGAGGGCGTGATCGTTATTAACATTGCGCATGGTAAAACCGGCATTAGCCGCGTCGGTCGCGACAACGCCGTCGTAAAGGTCAACCGCGAGCGCCAAATAACCCGCTTCGGCCAAAGCCGCGGCCATGGTTTTTATCTGGTCATTGAGCCCCCACCATTCATGCACAACCACAATGGCTGGTGCGGGAAGTGTCAGCGGCACCGCCAATGCCGCAGAAACAGTCTGCCCGCCTTGTGTTTCGATCGTGATTTCCTCAAGCGTTGCCGCTGCTTCTTGCGCCAGTGCTGGGCTGCCTAAGATGGGCGCCAATGATACCGCACTTGCCCCTTTTAGAATGGTTCGGCGATCAAAATCCGTCATAGCCCCTCGCAAAAAAGAATCAATCTATACCCGATCTGATTTCGAGGTTAACACAGAATCAGCGCTGCGTTAGGGTACCAATCAAAGGAGTATCGCATGGAACCGAGATGCCGAACCGTATTGTGGTTGAGTTTGCTGGTAAGTTTGGGCGCGTGCGCATTGATGCCATCAGGTGGCGCGCAGGACCTCTCCGGCAGCCCGCACGCCATTTCATTATTCAGCACAATAATCCCGCTTAATCCTGAGGCGGACGATGTTGATCGCGTTAGCAAACTTGTCTATCGCGGCGGTTTGAAACTCACCTCTGCCGATGATCGTTTTGGTGGGCTTTCAGGTTTGATCGTCAGCGACGATGGCGAGACCCTGATGGCCGTCACCGATACCGGCTATTGGTTTCGCGCAAAGCTACGCTATAAAAAAGGCGACCTCTCGGGTGCTTACGGAGCCGAACTCGCACCTTTATTAAACCAAGACGGTGTGCCCCTGATTGGTAAAACTTTTGGCGATTCGGAAGGTTTGATCGGGACGCCCTCTGCAGCGGGGCAAAACAAAGGACCATTGCTGGTCTCGTTTGAACGCACCCACCGAGTTCTCTCCTTCGATTTCGGCGCCGGTGGCTTTGACGCGCGCGGCGTGGCGCAACCGATCAATAGTGCCTTAACCGGCCTCAAACCCAACAAGGGTTTGGAAGCCATTGCTCTGCTTCAAGACCGCGCCAATTCCTTGATCGCCGTCAGCGAAAACACGCTTGATAAAGATGGGAATTTTATTGGCTGGTTGGCCCGCGGCCAGACCATCCACGATATCACGGTCAAAAAACAAGAGCCTTATCAATTGACCGACTTTGCCGTTCTACCAGGTGGTGATCTGCTCACGCTTGAGCGCCGCTTTAATCGTGTCGGCGGCGTCGGTATGCGTATGCGTCGCATCAATGGTGCTGACATTCAACCCCGCGCACTCTTGGACGGCGCGGAGATCATCGATCTCGCCCTGCCCTTCACCATCGATAACATGGAAGGTCTAGCTATTCGTCGTGATACTAACGGACGTACACTGATCTATGTTGTCTCTGATAATAATTTCAGCCCGCTGCAGAGGACGCTGTTGCTGATGTTTGAGCTAGTAGAATAGTGTTTGACTATCCTGGTTCGAGACGGCGCTGTTGCGCCTCCTCACCATGACGTCCGTACTTTATCGTCACCCTGAGGAAGGCCGCCAGGCCTGTCTCGAAGGGTGTGGCCTCTCAAGCCCCACCGTAACCCGGCAGGGACTTGATCCTCCGGCGCAACAAGAAATAGGGCAGCAAGAGCGCGACCGCTAAAACCGCCTTGATGACAAAATCAACCATCATCGTGTCCATCCACGGCTGGCCATTGCCCCACGCTGCCATGGTGTGAAAGATCACCACATAAACGAGGCTCGCCCACAGGGTTGAGAATAAAGGAGCCCCCCACCAGGTGCGTCCCCGGGTTTTATCAAAGATCGCAACTTGCGCCAATTGAGCGGTGACAAAGGCCACCATAAAGGCGACAGAAATCTGCATCGGCGGAAACGGACTTTCGACATAAAGCACGTCCCAACGATCATAAGCCGCAGCGGTGATCAATCCAACGCCGACCCAGGCCATCAAAACTTGAGCGAAGGCATAACTCTGCCCGAACCGTCGATTGGTCAGGCTCGCCATCAGAAACGCCAGCGGCAAAACAAGATGTCCCCAGGTCAGCCAATAACCTGGATTAAGGCTCCATTGTTCGGCCGAAAAGAAATCAAGGCCGGTTACAAAACGGTCCATATTGAAATAGGACACCACCAAAACCAAAAGCAGCGACACAACCGGCAATATCAAGCGCAGCACAGACCGCAGCGCGATTTTTGCCCGTTCTCCCGGAGCAACCTTGGGCGCCCGGAACTCCATCTCGGATGTCATACTCGTAATACTCATAATCCTATTGGGCCAACAGCCCACCCCGTTTTGGTTGGATCGGGACACTTTTTTTTGGTTAATGCCAAACAAATCCAACGATCAACATACTGAGTGTTAAACGAGGCTGCACACCATATGCCAGGCGCTCTGTTTCATTTCAGAACAGATCTTGGCGGGAGAAGTTAATGTTGTTGTTGGGATTGCTGGGTCAAATTGAAAAATCCGCGCGATCCAGGACGCGCGAAATTTCTCCACCTTGTCACCCCGGCCAAACGAAGTGCGAGCCGGGGTCCAGTAAAAACAAAGTCGGCAATTCTGGCGGTGAGCTCAACGTTTACTAGATTCCCGCTTCCGCGGGAATAGACAAGCAAGGGAGGGGATTGAGAAGTTTTAAGCTGTCGCAGCTTTCGCTTTGGTAATGTCGCGCTTGGCCCGGCGGGCAGCGAGCGAAAGAGTATCGTCTTTGGCTTTGAGCAGAAACGCATCGAGCCCACCGGTATGATCGACGGTGCGCAGGGCACCTGCGCTCACCCGAAACTTGAAAGAACGGCGCAAAATGTCGCTTTGCAAGGTGACTTTGCACAAATTAGGACGAAAAGTACGACGAGTTCTATTTTTGGCGTGGCTGACATTGTTGCCTGTCATTACGCCTTTTCCGGTTAATTCGCATCGCCGTGACATGTCGTGCCTCTTAAAGTCCTAGGATTTCTGCCATTGTGATCCCTTGGAGCACGCCGGAGCGCGCACGTATAAGGGCTTGTCGCGCAAGCGTCAAGTCAAAGCAACCAGCCAGATTTGAACATATTCCCCTGCTTAAAGCGCGGTGATAGAGTGCCTCGCCGTGGAACCGCCATAGTTTGATCATACTGGATACAAAATCCCGAGATGAAATGGCAGACTGGCTGGACTGAGAGCCTAAGAGTATCCGTGTAAAAGGAAATGTGTGGATGACAAATATTGCCAAAATAGTGTCTTGCGCCGCGCAAGCCCTGGTCTTGGGCGCTGTCAGCTTGACCATGGCGGCAACAGCTATTGCAGCACCACAACCTGAAAACACTGACCAGGTTCCTCAATTATCAAATGCCGAAGAGACCTCGCTTCTGGCCCCGGAAATAACAACCCTTCTGGTCGATGAAAGTTTTCCACCTCTGGAGAATGCCGACCAAACTTTGAACCTAGGTATCGACGTTTATATGGGTGGGTTTTATCTCGCCAAACTTTCCTTCACCACCACCTTCCGCGACAACACCTATCAATCAGTGGCTCACATCGTAACCGAAGGGGTCGCCGATGCACTGGTAAAAACCGATGCCCGGGTTGGTGTTCACGGCGAGGTTCAAAATGGCAAGGTAATGACCATCCTCTACAATTCAGATGTCACCGACAAAAAGCGGCGTCAATTGGTAGCCCTGCCCTTCACCACGGAGGGGCCGGAAAATGTCCGCGCTTTTCCCGGTTACAATACAACGAAATATCCGGTGAGCGATTTACAAAAAGGCGGCACGATAGACCCCTTGAGCACTATTGCCTTCATCGCTCTGGGGTCAAGCGCCGACGCAGATAATCCGTGCGGTAGAAAGGTGCCGGTTTTCGAT
>JAJFIN010000459.1 GCA_021774955.1 Alphaproteobacteria bacterium
GCGCCCAAGAAGCCAGCACCCGCTTCCGCGAAGAAACCGAAGCCGCTTCAGACCATTCGGTTGAGGCCGCTCAAAACATTGTCATCGCCGCCGAACGCGCGCAAAGCCTGGCCGAAGATGCCCGCCTCTCGCTTGATGCCGAGGCCGACAAAGCCCGCACTGCCATCGAGGAGCAAGCCCGCTTCGCCAAAGAAATGTTCAACGGCATCATCGCCTCGACCCAGAACAGTTTTGCCAACAATACGGACGAACTCAAAAAACGGCTCGAAGACGAACGTGCCGCCATCGAAACCCACCTTGCCGCAACCAGTGCCTCAGCACGTGATGCCTTGAGTTCTCAAGCGCAAGAAACCATGGCCGCCGTTGAAAAAGCCTCCAGCGCCATCAATGAGGCCGGTGCTGCCATGTCAACGACGCTCGAACAGTTGGACAAAGTCACCACCTCGAGCAGCGATACATTGACCCGCGCGGCGCAAACCATCGAGGAGCGCGTGGCGCGTCTCCCAGAATCTGCTGATGCAACGGCCGAAAAAATTCGCGCTGTCCTCGATGAAGAGCTTAGCGCTTTTGGTCAGCTTGCGGATGAAGCCACCAAAAAGATCCAAAACTTGGCGGCAGCCTATGAGCAATATGTAGCGTCGAATCTCAAAGCGTCTGCCCTACCACAACAAGCAGGTGAGACCCGCGACAAAACTTCACCGTCTCGCCTCGGCGCACCAGACATGATCAGGCGCTTGTCAGAGCAGCTGAGCCGCACGCGACCCGGTACCGAGGAGGACCGCAAAGCCAAGAGCGAATGGGGCTGGGCGGAATTGCTCGCCTCCATCGACGAGGGTGAAACCGAGAATGCGACAGAGAATAAATCTAGATTGCCGACCCCAGAACCGTCGCGCGATGCTGACGACACCTCTTCGCTTCATATTTTTGAGACCCTGCAATCGCTGGCCATCGATCTTGACAGATCATTGGAAGATAACCCACCACCAGAACTTCTCCGGCGCTACTTGAACGGCGAGCGCGGATTGTTCACCAAAAGGCTAGCTGCGCTCACCAGCAGCGAGATGGCCCAGAAGATCAATGACCGCTATTTGGAAGACAATGCTTTTCGCAATAACGTCAATCAATATATCGAGAAGTTCGAAACCGTCCTCGCTGATGCGGTTAAAGAAGATCGCGAAAACATCCTTATGGATACTTTCTTGAGCTCCAATACCGGCCGCGTCTATCTCATGCTCGGCAGCGCCGTTGGGCATTTTGGTTGAGAATCTTAGAAATACACACGAGGACAAACCATGCCAACTGACACCCACTCTGCCGAATACTTCTCAGCGGATTATCCAGAAGCCCGGCAAAAGTTTTTAGATCAGGCAAAGCGCATCGGCGCCTCTCTCGATCACCGCTTGAACCCCAAAGCCAAGGGCCCCGACGGCGGTGACCTTTACACCGATGTCGCGCGCATTGGGCCGGACAATGCAAGCAAAGTCCTCACGATCATCTCCGGCACCCATGGCAATGAGGGATTTTGCGGCTCCGGCTGCCAGGTTGGCTATATCGCCAATAGCCTGCACGAGGCGCGCGCCGACGACACCG
The DNA here is from genome assembly GCA_021774955.1 of Alphaproteobacteria bacterium. Taxonomy (GTDB): domain Bacteria; phylum Pseudomonadota; class Alphaproteobacteria; order M2410; family M2410; genus JAJFIN01. The sequence continues at coordinate 1,591 of JAJFIN010000459.1, forward strand.
CCATCGTCTTTGTCCACGCGATTAACCCTTACGGCTTTGCCCATATCCGGCGGGTCACCGAAGACAATGTTGATATCAACCGTAACTTTGTCGATCACAGTGCTCCCTACCCGGACAATGAAGCCTATCACGAGCTTCACCAATACGCCGTGCCGGATAAATGGGCCGATGGCGGTCGCGAGGCGGCCGACGCAAAGCTCAAGGAATATGGTGAGACCCATGGCGCCATGGCTTTGCAAACAGCTATGTCGGCTGGTCAATATTCTCACCCCCATGGCATCTTCTTTGGCGGCAATGCGCCAACTTGGTCGAATGAAACCTTACGCTCGATCATCGATGATCACATGGCTGACGCAGATCACGCCGCGCTGATTGACTTTCATACCGGCCTGGGGCCGAACGGCCATGGCGAACTGATCCTCAATGGTGATTTCCATGGCTCCTATGCGCGCGCGCAAAGCTGGTACAATGATGAAGTGACAAGTTTTGAAGACGGCACATCGACATCGGCCAAACTCACCGGTATGATCTGTTACGCCTTTCTGGATGTCCTATCGCCAGAACAACTCACCGGCATCGCCGTTGAATATGGCACCTATGACGTGGTGACAGTTTTAACCGCCATGCGCTTTGACAATTGGATCAACCTCAACGAAGAACCTGGTAGCCCGCTTTGGATCGAAGGCAAAAAAGCCATTCGCGACGCGCTTTATTGCGACAATGATGAATGGAAGCAAAAGGTTTGGGACCGCGCTGTCTGGACGCTCGAGCAAACCTATGCCGGGCTTGCGACTGTGTGACAACAAGCACGGTCAAGCGAGCACAACAGAACGGCGGCTTGTGCCGTCGATCTCAATAGCTAAACTAGTCCAATAAACAATGCCTGCAAAAAATGCAGCACCGAGAAAAAGGGAAAATGGAATGACGAGCCAAGAAACCGGCCTACAAATGCGCACCCTCATCAAGGCAGAGGGCACATTAGAGATTTCACTCATAGAACGCCCGATCCCTGAGCCTGGCCCCGATGAGATCGTCATCCGGGTCGAAGCCTCACCGATCAACCCATCGGACTTGGGTCTTTTGTTCGGCGTGGCCGATATGACGACCGCAGAATTTTCCGGCACGCCTGATAGCCCCGTTGTCACGGCGAAGGTGCCTGAAAAACTGATGCGTGCCATGGCCGGACGTGTCGATCAATCTTTACCCGTCGGCAATGAAGGCGCGGGCACGGTCATCAGCGCTGGCGCGTCCGGTGCGGCTCAAGCACTGATGGGCAAAACCGTCGCGGCCTTTGGTGGCTCTATGTATTCGCAATACCGTAAAGTCAAAGCAGCAGAGGTTTTACCCCTCACTGAAGGCACGACCGCAAGAGAGGGCGCCTCTTGCTTCGTTAATCCGCTTACATCTCTTTGCATGACCGAGGCCATGCGCCGCGAAGGCCATACCGCCCTTGTCCACACGGCTGCGGCGTCGAACCTCGGGCAAATGCTCAACAAGATCTGCATTGCCGATGGCATTCCGCTGGTCAACATTGTCCGCAAACAAGAGCAAGAAGACCTATTGCGGGATCTTGGTGCTAAATATGTTTGCAACTCAAGCAAAGACAGCTTTATGAGCGATCTCACCGAGGCCTTAGTCGAAACCGGTGCGACCATCGCCTTCGACGCCACCGGCGGCGGTGATTTGGCCAGCCGGATCCTGACTTGTATGGAAGCCGCCGCCAATAAAACCGCAACAGAATATAGCCGTTACGGTTCGACCAAGTTTAAGCAGGTGTATATTTACGGTGGGCTTGACCGCAACCCAACCACGCTCACCCGAGCGTTTGGTTTTTCCTGGAGCCTTTCAGGGTTTCTCCTGCCACCCTATCTCGAGAAGATCGGCCCAGAAGCAGCGGGTAAACTCCGCGCGCGCGTCGCGGCAGAGATCAAAACCACCTTCGCCAGTCACTATACAAAGGAGGTCTCATTAGCCGAGGCGCTAACTCCAGAAGCCATGATGGTCTATGGCAAACAAGCGACGGGTGAAAAGTATTTGATTAATCCGAATAAGGATTAATAGGAAAAAGTTGTTCAAGACGAGCTACGATCTCGTTCCCATCGGAAATTGCACCTCCCACTCTTCCGTTATCCTGAGGAGGATGTGCAACATCCGTCTCGAAGGATAGAGGTTTCACCACTGCCATACCTCCTTCGAGACGCCGCCGTTGGCGGCTCCTCAGGATGACGCTGGAGTGTGTCTATTTGAACTATTCAATAGAAAAGGCGCCTAAAGTATTCTACTTTGGTTCGAGACGGACACCCGGTTTTCACTTTTCGTCGAAATGCACTAGAATGGAGTTTGGTCGCTCAAGTTGATTGGTAAGCATCTGTATTTTTGGGGCAGTTCGGGGATTTTGTGCGCGTAAAGTTAAAGCATATCGTACTTTCGCTATGGTTTGTATGGGTAAACCTTGTGCAAGCGCACGCCCAAGAAACCGACCCAATAGCAAAACCAACTCCCACTCCTCTGGAAATCTTTGAAACTAAAGTGGATCAAGCCGCCGAGAAGGACGACTTTGTTGGCCTTGCTCTGGCCGTCGTCAAAGATGGCGAGATCGTTCTGATCAAAACCTATGGCACGGTAGAGGTAAACAAAAGCGAACCGGTTACCGAACGTACGTCGTTTCGCATCGCCTCTCTTTCCAAAGGTTTCGCGGCGACATTGGCTGGCTTGCTGGTCGAAGAAGGAAAGTTAGATTGGTCGACAAAAGTTGCTCCCATCGTGCCGACCTTTCACTTAAAAAAACCGCAGCAGACGAATAAGGTGGTTGTGCGTGACATTCTAAGTCATCGCGTCGGACTCCCCCCATACGCCTATGACAATCTTTTAGAGGCCAACAAATTGCCTTCGGAAATCTTGGGGCGTTATCAAGAAGTTGATATGACTTGCGACGTGAGCACTTGTTACGCCTACCAGAATGTGGCGTTTAACATGATCGCTGACGTCATCGAATATGCCGATGGCAGGCCCTATACCCAATCGATGAGATCGCGCATTTTTAAGCCTCTGGGTATGAACGCCTCTTTAGGGGATGAAGCGCTACTCGCCGCAGAAAGTTGGGCCCGCCCACATGTCCGTGGGCGGAACAAAAAATTACGGGTCACCAGAACCAGCATGGGGTATTACCGCGTTCCAGCCGCCGGGGGGGTCAATGCCAATATCATCGACATGGCCATCTGGCTCGACGCGCAGATGGGTGGTGCGCCTGAAGTGCTTTCGCCTGAGCTTTTAGACAACCTTCATGCACCCGCCGTGGAGACCGAAACAGAAACTTATCGCAGTAAAACGCTGCGCCGACGCCTTCGCTCGTCGTCTTATGGATTAGGCTGGCGGATCTATGATTATTCCGGCCACACGGTGATCAATCATAGCGGGTCGGTCAGAGGCACGATGGCGCAGATCGCCTTTCTCCCAGACCAGAACATTGGCATCGTTATTCTAGCCAACTCCTATGCCCGCAGAACCTGGCGCATTTTGCCCACCTTCCTTGATACTCAACTGGGAATTAAGGAAAGAGACTGGCTTTTGTTGAAGACTAAAAAAACGGGTTGAGGGGTGGTTGAAAAAGCAGGGAGTGTACCACCCCGGTTCGAGACGCGGCTTTCAGCCGCCCTCACCATGACGGTTTTTCTAAGATCCAGGAAACTAAAGGCCGCGCGATGAAGCTTACCCTGACTGTCATCCCGCACAAACGAGTGAAACGAGTGCGATGCGGGATCTAGTAAAAACAAAGTCCGCGGTCGGAAATCAGCGGCAACGTTTACTGGACCCCGGATGTCGCTGGCGTTCCTCCGGGGTGACAATTATTTATCGCGCATCAATCGATAGGAAATTGCGGCCCAACCAAAATCAAAAACTCTCTTCACCGCAGCTCGCTTTCCTTCTCAACCACCCGAAGGGCTACCATGGTTGAGAAAGGAAGCGGGGAAGCCCCAGCTTACGCGGTTATAGCTCGGTTATGAATTCCTTTACTATTCCTGTACGGACGTTTTTCCCACCGCCTTCCTCTTGTGATAAGTCAGTGCCAGCTCAATAAAATGCGCCACCTCATCAACAGGAATGTCCTCATCGTCGCGCAACAAGATGCAGCGATTGCCATCGTAGTCGAACCTATCGGGATACATCTCCCGGAATGTCGAGATCAATGAGGTTTGGCAGTGCACACAGATGGTCGCGTAATCATCCTCTGGCCGCTTGTGCAGGCGAATGGTGGTTCCACTTTTTGGCTTTACCGTGAGATAGCTCGGCACACCCCATTTCAACACTTCCTGCACCTCACCAACGCCGTCGGTGCGCGCCGCGATATCCAAAATCATTCCACGCAGGGCCATCAAGCGCTTTCGCGACCTAGGTGGATAGGATTTGAAAACAGCGGCCACGTCGGCATTTTCAATCTTTTGAGCTTTGGGCACGATCTTTCCTCTCCTCCACCGCTATCATAACGGTAATCGACAAAATCCCCATTAGATTTTTCCGCCTCTGAGCCTTATTCTACTGGCGATGAAAGCGCAGATACGCATAGCTGAAACTCAAGACACTCGCGCTCTGTCCGCATTGGCCATAGAGACTTATCGCGATGCTTTCGGTCACACCTTTAGCGAAAATGACCTTGACGCACACATTGAACAACACCTTTCGGAAACTTGCTTCTCCCAGATGTTGGGCGAGGATGTCATATACATCGCAATGTTCGATCAACGTCTCGTTGGATTTGGGTAATGCGGCACTTTTAACGAGGCGGATAGAAATATTGCATGTCCTGATCAAGAATTGCGACGGCTCTATGTTCACAAAGATTTTCAGAACAAGGGCATTGGTGAGCTGCTCTTGCACGCGGCCCTCGACCATCCAACCATGAAAACGGCAAGCAAGGTCTACTTGGATGTTTGGGAACAAAATCGCGACGCCATTCGGTTCTATCAACGGTTTGGTTTTTCGACGGTCGATAAACGCCGGTTTCAGATGCCTTCTGGCGCACTAGGGGATTACGACTTGATCATGATGCGGCCCGGTCGATCAGAAGGCGGATCGGTTCCGCAATCGAGAACTTAATCTGGCGTAGCACTAACGGTAGGTCAGATTCACGCCTCACTTTGAGGGCTTCCAAAATACCGCCAAGATCCGGCGTTCCACCCGGCAGAACATAAGACGCATAAACAACATCAGCCTCACCCTGTTCCGCTTTCGTCAATCGACGGTCTTCAACGCGCGCTGAGAGAGCGACAAGACCTACCTCGGCAAGTTTAGATAGGCCATCGGCAACCGTTTGAAAGCGGCTCAAGATGGGATTTGTCTCTGACACTTCCGCCCAGTCCTCACCAAACGATGTCCAACTCTCTAGTAATTCTTGAAGGATCACCGGCTCATTCCCGTGAGCGACAAAATCCTCGACGCTCTTCTCAAAAGTGCGTGAAAGCGCACTCACCGGCGGTAACGAGTGAATAAGATCAGCCAGTGGCTCATGGGTTTGAATTGGGTTTTCCTTGCGATCCAGGACAAAGAAATAAGCCATCGGCGCCACCAGCTGACGCAAAGTTTGGACGCGTCCCGCTATTTTTTCCTCCGTGACAGGGAAATGAAGGCGGCCGTAAAGGTCATCAATATCTGTCACATCACGCGATGACCAAAATCGCTCGGCAATGGCCGCGAGGTTTGGCGAGATTTTCACCATCAGATTACTTGGGTCCATTACCTCAGTCCAGATGCATGCCTCGCCACCCAAGATTGTTTGGCTTGGGCGGCTGTCCGCTTGCGGATCATTGCGATAATAGTTTTCTGGTTTTAGAAAATGATCCAGGTAATAGCCGGTTGAGATGATCATTGGATGTTCGCTGAAATGTGTCGCGTTTGGTGTCGACATCCAAGACTGAATAATTGTGTCAGGATCAATGTCACCATAGGCCGCTTCTTCCCAACCTATCGGTATCTTTCCATACCGCTTGAGGATCGACAAAAGCCGATGGGTGAAATGTGCTTGAATGGCTTTGTTATCGACAAGACCGAGTTCTCTTGCCTGTTGTTGAATCGTCTTGTCCTGGTCCCAAGATTTACCCGTGACCTCATCACCACCGAAATGCCAATAGGGGTCGGGGAAAAGCGCCGCCATTTCGGCAACAAAACTTTCTATGAAGGTGAAGGTCGCTTCACTGAGGGGATGCATCTCATCGTCAAAAACACCCGAGGTGGTTTGTAAGGATTTGGGAGGTTTCCCTGCCGCTAGCACTGGGTAAGCCTTCAAGAAACAAGTTGAGTGGCCCGGCATGTTGAATTCGGGAATGATCCGCACCCCTCTTTCGGCAGCAAAGGTGATCAGATTTCGAAGTTCACTTTGTCGATAAAAATATCCATTCGATGCTTCTTCATAAAGTTTCGGAAATGTTTTGCACTCAACGCGAAAGCCTTGATTATTCGACAAGCCGAGATGAAGCACATTTAGTTTGACCCGAACCATTTCATCGAGCAGGTGTTTGATTGTGTCCAAATCGATAAAATGGCGCACACAATCAAGTTTCACACCGCGCCATGGAAACCGTGGCCGATCATCAATCTCAACAAAAGGCAGATACGCCACGCCGTCTTCGACCTGGACCAATTGTAGGAGCGTTTGCAAAGCATGAAGCACGCCATGCGGCGTAGCGGAAGTTATCGATATCTTTTGGCCTGTAACTTGAAGCCGGTAGCTTTCATCTTCGCCAAATTGCGGTAGAGAATAATCACCCTCACCGACCGCGATGGTAAGCACCGCCTTTTTTGGCGCTACCGTTTTAAATTTTATTTCAATCCCCGTTTTGCCGGTGAGTATTTCGGTGAAACGTTGAAGCGATTTGGTGAGCCAAGTTTGACCGCCATCACCCGTATAGACCCCAATTGTTGCGGGCAACACCAAGCGACCTGAACCGGCCAACACATTTTGCGGTAACGGCAAGAGAGCTGGAAAGTCGGTCATGAAATAGACCCTCGATTTTCAAGCCCGTGTGGGGGCTAACTGGAGCGCAACCGATCGCGCTCGACATTTTCCAGGGCCCAAGGAATTGCTTCAGTAAAAATCCGGGTTACCGCCTCATCAAAAGCATCGACAATCGATGACATACGGTCCGCTTCAGCCGGAATGTAAATGTCAAACACTTGCGCGCTCACGACCCGCGACGCCGGTTGGCGCACGACCTTAAGACTCATGCGCATATGGACAATGGGTGGCTTGCGTTTCAGGGCATCACCATCGATGGTTTCAAAATACTCCGCTTGAAAGGCTTGCAATTCACTTTTCAATGCATAATCCGCGCGCAATCCGCTTGAGTTACGCCCGACCGCATCAATGCCGCCATATTTTTCAAACACGGAAACAAGATGAGTTTGTAACATGCGCGGCGTCCGATCGCTCCACCGCGCCCCGGCAAAATATTTAACCCCATGGGCATCGGGCTTAAGCGTAATCCGGTCGGTGTCCAAGGTGCGTCCTGTCGCCGGTTCTTCAACGATCAGCTGCCAATCTGAAATGCGCGCGCCGGCTTGTTGAGACAAAGAACCGTGCGCCCACAGATCATAAATGTTGACCGGGGGCGGTGGATCGATGAGCGTGATGCCGGAACAGCCCGCCAATAACAGCCCGCAGGCCAATGCCAGAAACTTTCGCATCGCTATCGTGCTCATTCGCGTACCTCATGTTCCGGATAGGCTCCACTGCCGGCGATCAGGCTCGATGGGTTTTCTTCTAATTGTCGCGCCACCCGATTGAGCGTTGTGACCAACTCGCGCGATTCTGAAACAAACACGCCAACCTGCCCCAGACCCTCTTTGGAAAAGGCATTCAGCGATTCTCGGTTCTCTTCAACCAGACGGTTGGCATTGGTGGCAAACGCATTCAATGCCGCCGCCGCACTCTTGATGTCTTCGATCAGGGACGGGGCATCGCCTTCTTGTTGTTGATCGGCCCGGCGGGTCAGCGATTCAATGTCAGCGGTAATCCGATTGACCCGCGCAGAGGCCTCGGCAAAGTCTTTGCTGATCGTTGCCGCATTGGCCATGACCACACGAATGTCTTCATCCGATTCCCCAAAAGCTGCCGTCGCCCGCTCAATGTTTTTCAGAGTATCGGTGATCGAGGCGATATTTTCATCCGTTGCTAATTTGCTGACCTGATGGAGGAGAAGCTGCGCCTCGGCCAAGATATCCGGTGCCGCCATGAACACTTCAGCCAACGGCGACGTTTGGGATTGGATGACGGAAATCTCTTGCCCTTCCTCAAGTTCCAAGGCGGCTGATTCAGCACTCCCCCCCGACAGCTCAATATAAAGCAAGCCCGTCACCCCTTGGAAGGTCAAGGTTGCCACAGTATCAACCTTAATCGGTGTACTGGCATCGATCTCTGCGCGAACCCAAACTGTGTTCGGGTCTTTCTCGTCAAGCCGCATTGATTTGACTTCGCCGACTTTAATGCCGTTATAGCGCACATCGCCAGGCACGCTTAATCCCGACACGGACTCGTGAAAGACAATATCGTAGTCGCGGAACTCCAAATTGAGTTGAAGCCGACCGAGCCACAGGATGAACAGGAACGAGGCCATAATGGTCGTCAGCGCAAACAAGCCGATCATGATATGATTAGCTTTCGTTTCCATCGTCTCTCGCTCCTGTCCTTCACCCCAAAACGCCGGTAAATTTATGCGCTCAATTTTGCAGCCCGGGCACGCGGCCCATGAAAATATTCTTTAATCCATGGATGATCAAACGCCAGCATATCTTCCATTGTCCCAACCACCATCACCCGTTGTTCTGCTAACACAGCAATGCGGTCACAGACAGCATGAAGTGTGTCTAAATCGTGGGTTACGAGGAAAACGGTCAGCCCCAAATTCTGTTGTAATTGCTTGACCAAATTGTCAAAAGCCGCCGCCCCGATCGGATCCAAGCCAGCCGTTGGTTCATCGAGAAATAAAATCTCCGGGTCAAGCGAAAGAGCCCGTGCAAGACCTGCCCGTTTGCGCATACCGCCCGACAATTCCGACGGTAATTTCCCAGCAGAATTTTGTTCTAAGCCCACCAACCTGATCTTCAAAGCGGCAAGCTCATCCATCAACACTTGGCTGAGTTTCAAATGTTCACGCGGTGGCACCTGAATATTTTGAGCGACCGTCAATGAGGAAAACAGCGCGCCATCTTGAAACAACACACCCCAACGCTTTTCATAGGCGGAACGTTCGGGTGGGTCCATTTTCGTCAAGTCTTCACCAAACACTAATATCTCACCCGCCTGCGGCGTCATCAGGCCAATGATCGCACGCAGCAGCACAGATTTGCCCGTCCCTGATCCGCCGACAACACCGATGATCTCCCCTTTGCGCACATCAAGATTGAGATTGTTATGCACCACATGAGATCCAAACTGAGTGCGCAACCCCCGAACCGATATGATGGTTTCATCTGTACCCGCCATAGGTCTCATAACCCCACAATCAAAAAGAAAACTGCAAAGGCTGCATCGACCACAATAGTTGCAAATATCGCTTGAACAACAGAAGCCGTCGTGTGTGCACCAATCGTTTCCGCCGTCCCTTCCACCCGCAATCCCTGATAACAACCGATGACGGCAATGAGCACCGCAAAAAACGGCGCCTTGATAAAGCCAACCCAAAGGTGGCGAAGCTCCGTGGCCTCTGATGCCCGCGCCATAAACATGCCCGGTGAAATATCAAGCGTCATCCAACAGACCAACGCACCGCCAACAAATCCCATGACATTAGCAATGAAAGTTAGTAACGGCAGCGACACCAGAAGCGCAAGAGTGCGCGGTATAATCAACAACTCCATCGGGTCAAGCCCAAGCGCCCGCATGGCATCGATCTCTTCATGGGCTTTCATCGAACCGATCTGGGCCGTGAAAGCACTGCCCGAGCGCCCGGCGATCATAATCGCTGTCAGCAACACGCCGAACTCGCGCAAAAAGGTAATGGTCACAAGCTCAACTGTATAAATCTCGACACCGAGCTCGCTTAATATGTCGGCGCTCATGAAGGCAACGACCGCACCAATCATGAAGGTAATCAACATGATGATCGGGAGCGCATCGAAGCCCGATATTTCAATGTGATGAACGAATGAGGTCAGCCGAAAACGTTTGGGACGGCGAACCATTCTGAACAGCACTTGGATGAGCATCCCAAAAAAGCCAATGCTGTTTTTAGTATCCAAAAACGCGCGCTCAATGTTTGCACCAAACCGTTCAACCGAGGCCAGCAGCGGTGCTTTATGAGCAGGAATTTCTTCAACATGTTCTTCGTGGGAGCCAACGACGTCGATCAACGCCTGTTGATCATGGTCCACTCTCTCAAATGATACCGCCCGGTTGTCCGACAAACGGCGCATCAAACGATAGAGGATCCAGGCCCCAGCGGTATCCATCCGATCGATGTGTTCGCAATCCAACACCACCGGAACACCCGGAGATGGGACATACTGGCGGACCACAGGATCGACATCGCCTAAATTTGCAATGGTCCATGAGCCGAAAAACTGCAGACGATTCGATGCGCCGTCAGCGACAACGTCAAAATAAGCAGTAGATGCCATGCTTAGCTCAAGCCTCTCAGCAATACGTGCAGCCGAATCACCTCGATCCGCAACTTAGTCTAATGAAAGTCCTCGCAAATTACCTCAGACCGTCTGTGCCAAATTAAGACAACGTGCGGAGCGTTAACGCTGGCTTGCCCGCGCAACCAAGGTATTTCGCAAGCTTTCGTCACCTAGAAAAACTGGCAGAGGCTTTGCTTTGTAACCTTGTGAACCTTTCCAAGGTGGGACACCGACCAAAATCAAAAAATCTGGGTTCCGCACTTGGTGAACACTACTCGGTCAAATTTGTACTGCGTATGGAGTTGATGTGTTTGAAAGAATGAATAGGCGTATTGTCGTTGCGACAGAGCTGTGGGTGGCCTTCATCACACTTGCCGTATGCGGCGTGATTGCGACGGTCAATCCCGGGGGTATTTTTTCCACTATCCTGATCGCGTCAAACGTTGCCATCGAGGCGACCACAGGCCAGTACGGATCAAACACGCTCGTTACCGATCAAACCATCGTGCTCGATTTCGCGATCGCTAGCGTGCTGGTATTTGCGACCCTCATCGCAACCAATCGCTTGGCCTGGAAATGGCTCCTTTCAGCTTCCTTTGTCGCGGGTTTGATAGGTCTCCTCTGGGGGATTGGCGTCGGCATTTTTGCTGATATTCGAGTTAATCCGTTCGTATCAGGCGGATTGACAGTTCTAACCTTGCTGACGGCGTGTATTGCGAGAGTTGTTCAACAAGAAAAATCTGCGCGGCAATTGCGTTCAGTGCTCAACAACTCAATCTCAACGCAGACTCTCAATCATCTTTCTTACTATCCTGAAGGCGTTCCTTTCAAAGGAGAAGCACGTAAAATAACCATGCTTGTCGCACAAATTCGAAATGTGCAGCCTTTCATCGATGTTCATATCGACAAGCCTGAAACCATAACGCAAATTTTGAGCACAGTTTCTCAGTCTCTCATCGACGAAGTCAAACAAGGCGAGGGAACCGTTGATAAGTTTCTCCGCTCTGGTGTTACGGCTTTTTGGAACGCGCCTTTGCGTACCGAAGATCATGAATGGGCGGCCTGTGAATGCGCCCAAAAACTCGTCGCCCGAATGGATAGCATCAACGAAGAAATAGAAATCATCGTTGGTCAAAATACCCAGAATGCTATCACAAATAGCTATGCTCTTTTGGAGGTTGATCGCATCAACACCAAGTCAGATCAACTGCCGCAGCGCGCCTATGCGCTACTGGGCAACCCGGTGACCAAAGCAAGCCCTACTTTCAAAAGTATGGTCGACACTCATAGTGAATTCTTCCAAGCCTATGACGCGCAAAATTGGGGCCTTGCCAAAACGGTGCTTGAAAAATGTGTGGAAATATCTGGAGCACATCCAGACCTATATAGACTCTATGCCGAACGGCTCTCACTATTGGAAGCCTGCCCTCCCGGAGAGGCATGGAATGGTGCTTATCGTTATCTGACGCATTAGATTCTTTTTAGACAAAGAATTGGGCGCCTGCAAAGCAGCCAGAGAAACAACAGCTTTGCAACACCTGTCATAATTCCGCGTCTGTGGGCTTGATCTTCACGACCAGCAATCCCAAACTTAGCTTCAAAAGCATGCCTTAGACGCTTTTTAAGAATAATCGGTTTCTATGGGGCAAAGATTCAAGGCGTCACCGAGCGTCAGGGTAGATTTGGGTGTGGAAATGTATTCGACCGAGTATCGAATTTTAGGACGGTTTTTGTACAGTTCATGGCCACGAGGCGTATTCGTAGCCATGCTATTCCTCAGTTTTTCGCTTGCACCGATCTCTCCCATTGCCCACGCCGATGAAGTGACGACGACGCAAGCAATGGAATTCATTGAAGACCTTGCTAGTCAGGCGCTCGATCAACTTCAGAACGACTCTCTTAGCCTCGAAGACCGCGAGGCTGAATTTCGTTACATCCTGCAAGATGGCTTCGAAATGGAATTCATCTCTCTTTTGGTCCTGGGGAATTATCGACGCAAAGCAACCGCTGAAGAGATCGAGGAATATCAAAGCTATTTCTCTGAATTTATCCTGCGCAAATACACGACCATCCTAGGCGGCTATGCTGGCGAGGAATTTGTCGTGACGGGTAGCCACCGTTCGGGCACCCGCGACGTCATTGTCACTTCAGAAATTCGACAAGGCCGGCGGGCGGCCCCGATTAGGACAGACTGGCGTGTCCGCAACTTCGATGACGAACCCAAAGTCATAGACGTCAAGGTTGAAGGTATCAGCATGGCTCAGTCACAAAGGGAAGAATTCTCTGTGATATTGAAGCGCCAAGGCATGACGGGCCTCATATCCATGCTGCGAGCGCGTGTGGAAATGTTGCCAATTGAGCTACCGGCC
>JAJFIN010000460.1 GCA_021774955.1 Alphaproteobacteria bacterium
GCCAATTGTGTTGTTCGCAAACTTTCTGGATGGCGCCCGGTCGAGCTTCTACCCATTCGCTTCGAGGCAGGGGTGCGCCTCGCGCAGCTAGGTCTGTCAGGTAATGTTTGTCGACATTCCAGCGCATGAGTGCGGTCGAATTAACAACAGGTACTTTGCTTTCATCCAACGCATCGAACCACGAAAGAAACGCAGCATAATGTTCGGTGTAGTCCCAGGTCGAACGCACCACGATGAGGTCTGCTGCTCGAAACAGACCGAAGTCGCCGTTCCACGGAGCGGGCATCACTTGGTGACCGTGCTCGCGCAACGCATCTGCCAACAGCACGTCGTCGTGCCAATAGTCAGGTTGTTCCAAGCAAGTGGCAAAAATAATATTCACGATGGATCCAATTGTCGAGGGCGTTTAGGCCATCCATAGCGCCTGTTCGCTTGTCACTCCACAACATTCTGCAGCTTGCTTTTAGTTGATCTTTGATGTTCGCTACCGTAGGCATGCAAACAAAAATGAGAACAAGAAATCATGGCAATCGACACCCTTAAAACCTGGCATGAAATTGTTGAAAGCAAAAACAATGATGCCCTCGATGAATTGCTGGCGGACGATGTGGTGTTTCACTCACCGGTGGTGCATACACCGCAAGAAGGTAAAGCGATCACCAAACTTTATTTGTCCGCGGCCACGAATACCTTTTCCGGCGGTAGTTTTGAATATGTCCGTGAAGTGACCTCGGGCAACAATGCGGTGCTTGAATTTGTGTCAGAGATCGACGGGATTACCATCAATGGCATCGACATGATCCGCTGGAATGATGAGGGTCAGATCGTCGATTTCAAGGTGATGATCCGACCTTTGAAAGCCGTCAATCTTCTCCACCGGATGATGGGCGAAATGCTGCAAAAGTTGAATGCATAGTTTTACAACTCGTTGAACTTCACGACCCGCGTTTGTATTTGTTCGATCTCTTCTGCGGGCAACAGGAAGCGCCAATAGATGATCCCGCTTGTCCGTCCCTCCGTATCTAACCAATTATCCTGGCCAGGATCTTGATGGGCCACGGCGATGGTAAACGTGCCATCTTCATTGATGGTCATTTGCTTGCGATTAAGAGAGGTTTGCCGGTTGGCGTAGTCGAACGTTTGAAGATATCTGTTCCACAGCATGACATTGGCAAAATCGCATTCAGGCATGCGGCCTTCTACGATGAGCGCTTCGTCCGGCATGAGCACAAAGAACCCCGCGCCATAGGCTGCATCCGAGTTCCCAACATTGCCACCGTCTCGCTCGGGGCTCCAGACAACCGGTTTGCCAATCGTGTTGGGAATGTTTGAAAACCATGGCGGGCTTGATGCTGGATCGAAAACAAGCGTGCCCAAAGTATTGAACCGAAGATCAGCGGCGATTTCTCGAAAGGCGTGCGCAATGGATTGGTCATTCGGGCGGCTCGGGGCTTTTGCCAATGCATCCACCAACTCAACTTCAAGAGGGATATGAAGGCCGGCATCAAGTGCTGCCGGCGCGTCGCGCTCAAAGTAATGCCGCGTCACGATGGCCGCCGCATTCTCACCAGACTTCAACCAATTGCCGGAATGAAGGTTCGGGCTGATGATGATTTCGTAGGAACCATCATCAGCGACAATGAGGTCTTTATTATTGAGGGCACCCGTCAACGTAGTCAGCCCACCTGATCCAGGTTGGGATCCATGAACAGTGAAAGATAAATAATCCTCACCTGAAAGATGGCCACGCAGGACATAATCCCGATCCGGAGCAATGGAGATGCGATAATAAACAGCGTCCGGATTGTCACCCAGCATCTTACGCACGGGCGAAACAATGCGCAGAGGGCGCGGGTCGTCCGGATTACCTTCAAGATAAAATTCCGTCGCGGCACTCAACAGATGCAGCAGATAGCGCTCACCCTCGGCAACATCATCCGGTGCAATGATCCGATTGGCTGCACTCAAATAGGTCTCATCAATTTCCTTGATTGTTTCCAGCAGCTCAGCAAAGGCGGTCCGCGCTTCCGAAGGGGGTGGCATTGTCTGCTGGTCTTGAGCAATGGCGTGGGAGCCAGTGAGTACCGCCACCACCAAAGAACCCAATATTGTCAAATAGGTCAAACTGCGTTTCATCGTCGATCCCTTCAATCTGAGCGGACCTCCTTTTTACCTGTCAGTTCCGAATTTGGAAAGATCGGGTGAAGCAAAGAGCTATCACAATTGCTGCCGCTTCCACAACAAGAAGACCGCTGGAATAACCAGTAATGTCAGTGCCGTGGCACTTACCATGCCTCCTACCATTGGAGCGGCGA
Source organism: Alphaproteobacteria bacterium (assembly GCA_021774955.1). Lineage (GTDB taxonomy): Bacteria > Pseudomonadota > Alphaproteobacteria > M2410 > M2410 > JAJFIN01. Next base: position 2,316 of record JAJFIN010000460.1, read on the forward strand.
TGCGGCGCATGACTTCCGACCCGGTTCCGCTTCCCAGCATAATCGGTAATAGCCCTGCGATAATGACAGAAACGGTCATCATGATCGGGCGCACGCGCATCAAGGCACCGTCGATCACTGCCTGTCTCAAGTCGGCTTCATTAATCTTGCGATTTTTATTCTGCGCATCGGATAATGTTTTGTTGAAGGCTTGATTGAGATAAACAATCATAAGCACACTGATCTCAACCGCGACGCCGGCCAGGGCAATGAACCCAACACCAACCGCCACTGACATGTTGTAGCCCAGAAAATAGAGAAGCCACAAACCACCAACAAGGGCGAGCGGAAGGGTTCCCATAATGATCAGAACTGAAGTGATGTTGCGGAAATTTAGAAACAGTAAAAGAAAAATAATAGCCAGCGTGATGGGAACAACGACGCTCAGCTTTTCTTTTGCCCGCTGCATATATTCATACTGACCCGACCAACCTATTGAATATCCCGGGGGTAGATCCAAATTGCCTTCGACCGCGCGTTGGGCATCAGCCACATAAGAACCGATATCGCGCCCGGCAATATCGATATAGATCCAACCGTTGAGGCGCGCGTTTTCGCTGCGGATAACACCCGGGCCAGTTGATGTGGAGATATCGGCAACGCGCCCCAAAGGGATTTGGGCGCCTGCGGGCGTAATGATCGCGAGGTTTCGCAATTGATCCAAACTGTCGCGATATTCACGGGGATAGCGCAGGTTCACCGGATAGCGTTCAAGGCCCTCGACACTTTGCGTTACCGTCATACCGCCAATGGCAGTTTGCACGACACCTTGAACATCGTTGATACTCAACCCAAATCGGGCTGCTTCACGGCGATCAATATCGATATCGATAAACCGTCCACCGGTAACGCGTTCGGCATAGACCGACGAAGTACCCGGCACCTTGCCAATAATTTGCTCGATCTCCAATCCAATCTCAGCAATCACTGATAGGTCAGGACCCGACACCTTCACGCCAACCGGTGTTTTGATGCCGGTCGCAAGCATGTCGATGCGGTTCTTAATCGGCATGATCCAGACATTGGTGAGACTCGGCACATCGACCAAAGTATTAAGCTCGGCCTTCAACTTCTCCATTGTCATGCCCTTGCGCCATTCCTTCCTCGGTTTAAGGCGAATAGTCGTCTCGATCATGGTCAGGGGTGCGGGGTCTGTGGCGGTTTCTGCCCGTCCCGCTTTTCCGTAGACGGTTTCAACTTCGGGAATTGTTTTTATCAATCGATTTGTTTGCTGAAGAATTTCCGTCATCTTGCCGGTAGAGGCAGCAGGAAAAGCACTCGGCATATATAAGAGATCGCCTTCATCCAGGTCCGGCATGAACTCACTACCGATCAGGCTGAATGGAATAGCAGCACTGGCAACGAAAAAGGCTGCGACCAACAACATGGCTACAGGGCGTTTCAAGATCGTGTTGATAAACGGCCGGTACGCCGCAATCAAAGCGCGGTTTATGGGGTTTTTATGTTCCGGGGCAATACGACCGCGAATGAAATAGCCCATGAGTACCGGCACAAGCGTGATCGAGAGGCCCGCCGCTGCAGCCATGGCGTAGGTCTTGGTAAAGGCGAGCGGATGAAACAGCCGGCCTTCTTGCGCTTCTAGGACAAAAATGGGGGTGAAGCTAAGCGTGATAATCAACAGAGAGAAAAACAAAGGCGGTCCAACTTCGGACGCAGCGGTGCCGATCACTTGCCATCGGTTTTCGGGTGTTATCTCGGTGCGTTCCATATGCTTATGCACATTTTCGATCATCACGATTGCACCATCGACCATGGCACCAATCGCAATCGCGATGCCGCCAAGTGACATGATGTTGGCATTGAGCCCTTGGGCATTCATGACGACGATGGCAGCGCCAATCACGAGCGGCAGGATTAATATCACCACGAGGGCAGAACGGAAGTGAAATAGGAATACCGCACATACCAGTGCGACAATGATGAATTCTTCGATTAGTTTTTCGCTGAGCGTACTGATCGCACGCTCAATCAAAGCTGACCGGTCATAGGTGGTCACAACTTCGACACCATCCGGTAGGCTTTCTTTCAATGTCTCGAGTTTTTCCTTAACAGCGGCGATGACCGACTGCGCGTTTTCTCCGTAGCGC
>JAJFIN010000047.1 GCA_021774955.1 Alphaproteobacteria bacterium
GACGGCACGGGCGATTCACTACGCAACGCCCCCTTCACCCGTCAGAGCCTTCAGTCCATGTTGGAACGTCTGGGTTTGAACACCCGCGGTGAGGAATTGAATACCCAAAACGTCGCTGCCGTGATGGTGACCGCAACTCTGCACCCGTTCGCCACGCAAGGGACTCGCATTGATATTGCAGTGAGTGCCCTTGGAGATGCCGAAAGCCTGCGTGGCGGTACATTACTCGGAACGCCCCTGTTCGGCGCTGACGGACAAATCTATGCCGTCGGCCAAGGCCAAGTATCGGTCGGTGGTTTTTCAGTTGAAGGCGATGGCGGTTCGGTAAAAAAAGGCGTTTCAACCAACGGTAAAATCGCCAATGGCGCCATCATCGAACGCGAAATCAAATTTGATCTTGCGGCTATCGATACGCTGCGCCTCTCTCTACGCAATCCTGATTTTACCACAGCCCGTCGAATGGAAAGCGCCATTAACGCTTTCCTCAGAACCAATGCGGCTAAAGCCCTTAATTCAACTTCGGTCACGTTGACCCTGCCAAAGAACCTTCGTGGCGACATCGTCTCAGTGCTCACGGATGTCGAACAATTGAAGATCCAGCCGGATCAACGTGCCCGCGTCGTGATCGACGAAAACCTCGGCATCATTGTCATGGGCTCTGATACGCGCGTCAGCAAAGTCGCGATTGCCCAAGGCAGCCTCACCATCCAGGTCAGTGAATCACCCCAGGTCAGCCAACCCGGCGCCTTTGCCCAGCAAGGTGAAACAACCACCGTTCCGCGCACCAACATTGAAGTCGATGAGGGTGATGACCAAAAACTTATGATCTTAGAAGACGGTGTCAGTTTGCAGAAACTCGTTGATGGATTGAATGCACTCGGCATCGGCCCGCGCGATATGATTTCGATCTTGCAGACGATTAAAGCTGCAGGCGCGCTGCAAGCCGACATTGAAATAATTTAGGTCAGGTCCCCATCATGGATGTCAATCTCAACAGCGAAACTTCAGCGGCCCTCTTTCAGGCCAAAGGAATGAAAGACTTCAACCCGTCTTTGGCTAAAACCAAAGAAGGCGCGCGCGCCGCGGCCGAAGATTTTGAAGCTGTGTTTCTCCACCAATTGGTTGAACTCATGTGGACGGAAGTGCCAACCGATGGTCCTTTTGGGGGTGGTCATTCTGAGTCAGTTTTCAGATCCATGCTCAATGAAGAATACTCCAAACAGATTGCAGGCAATGGCGGGATTGGTCTTGCCGACGATATTTATCGTGAAATTTTAAAAATGCAGAACATTGAAGAATAGGACAAAAGTCATGCCCCTCGCAGCCAGTGACCCCCAAGACCGCGCCGAACAATTGATCATTTTGACTAACCGCATTACCGATTTGATCAAGCGTGAAACAGAGTTACTCGAAAAGCGGCGCCCTAGCGCGCTTGCAGATACCGCCGATGAGCGCAACAAATTGTCGAGCCTTTACTCCCACGAGATTGCCCTTATTCGTGCCGACAATTCACTCCTTGCTGGCATTGGTCCTGCACTCAAACAAGGATTAACGACAGCCACAGAACAGTTTCAGGATGCGCTCGCAGCCCACGAAAAAGTCGTGACGCGCATGCGCACAGTCAGTGAAAAGATCATTCGTGCTGTCGCTGACGATGTTGCAGCTAAGAAAGCACCCAAAGCTGGCTACGGTGACAACGCCATGCTCAACGCACCAACATCGCATGGGTCAGGCCCCATCGCCTTAAACCAAGTGATCTAACTCCTGAATCAGTGAGACATCATCTCACAAATAGGTTTAGTTCCCCACCGGACTTTAATGCCTCCGGCGCGACAAACTTCCCATACGAATTTTTTTAAAGAATAATATTGGATGCTGGTGGACCACTGCTCAATCGGGCCAAACCGGCTTGGTAATTCGCCAATTGTGCCGTCAAATAAGCTGGTACAGGGCCACCGGCCTTATTCCCATTTTTGAGCAAATCATCAAGAGCCGGGTCTTTTGTGATCTCGCGAAAAATCCTGCGAATTTCCGACAGGGCGTCGTTGATCGCGCCTAAGGCGAACTTAGCCACCGTCTCGTTTTCCAACGACAGCGAAGCCGTATCAAGGCCCAGCCCAAACACCGGTGGACCGAAATCTTTTTCATCACCATCACCCAGCAAACTGCCGTCGTCGTATACCGTTCCTTCTTTGAGGCCCAATGCCTCTAGAGCATTTTTCTCATCGGGTCCGGCAAACAGATTAACGCGCACCCCCTCATTCGCCTCAATGTGCAGCGTATCGCCTTTCAAGGTGCGTCTCACCGAAGCTTTGCCATCAAGCAGCAAAACACGATTGATCTTGAAGGTCAGTGACCGCAACGTATCGTCAGTTTCGATGGTTACTTTTCTTTTGGCGCCATTGTCTACAGAGACATAGAAATAGTCGTCCGCTCTAACACTCGTTCGAGCGGTCACCGTACGAGACTGGTTCACGCCAATCTCCCCTTTGGGGAGCCCAAGAATATCAAGAACCGAACTGCCTTGGTCATCGACGATCAATGTCTTGGCAACCGCTACGCCTTCACTACCGGAATATTGATAATCCCATTGGCGAACACCGGTTGTCGTATCGATTTCAGCCGCAAATCCATTGACCGTGCCAACAAAAGGATTTGCTCCCAATGCGCCGCGAACTTCGCCGGAGACATAAAGTTTGCCCGCTGAAACTGAAATATCGTGCACACGGTCTAAGCTGCCTGTGCCGACATAAGTCGTGAAATCAGTAACCGAAGAAACACCACTGTCGGTAATCTTGGTGACAAAGCCGTCAAGCCCGAATGTGGTATGAGCATCGCCAATCGCCCCTGAACCCAAGCTCGTATTGTTGGTTGCGCCCCCGACATAAATCGATGTTCCGTCGATGACCAAGCTGCTAATTGAGCCGCCGAAAGTCGTTCCGATTGATCCCAGATTTTGCTCCCAAATAGCTGCCGATACACCGTCGGCGCCACTGTATTTTCTGACAAAGGCCGTTCCGTTTTCAACGCTCGCCACCACCACGTCGCCGCTTGCGTCAACGGAAATAGCATCTGCGGTGTCATCACCGGTCGTTCCGAATTGGCGGTTGTAAACGAGAACACCCGAACTATCGAGCTTGGTGACATATGCGTCCTTACCGCCTTGATAGGTTCCACCCGTACCGATGCTGGCTTCAGTATAGCCTGCCAAGAATATCGACCCGTCGGCGGCAACAGCAACATCAAACGCTGCGTCGTCGACATAGGGTGCTATCTGCCGTGTAAAGATTTCCTGACCGTCAGAATCATACTTGGTCACGAATGAATCAAGACCATTCCCAACACTCGCAGATTCCAAATCTCCAGTGACCGCACCTGCGATGACGATATTATCACTGCTATCAACGGCGATAGAAAAACCTTCTGCACTTTGTGAAGCACCCAGCGTACGAGTCCACAATATCCGACCCGTTGCGTCTTGCTTGGTAATATAAACATCCGATGTGCCGCGTGTGATCAAACTGTCTATGTCGCCGGTTGTCTGGCCAACAATGTAGATGTTGCCTTGACTATCGATGACCGATTCCGCCGCCCGGGCCTCATCGCCTTCAGGGGCCACGCGGTTCCCGCCAACAAGCGTGGGTGATCCCGATGCGACATCGGTGAGTTTTATAAACTGCGAACTAATACTGTCGGTGTTGCCGGAATTGTTACCAATATAAATCGCCGGTGTGCCGGTTGCTGGGGTAATTGAAAGGGTCTCCGTACTGACCCCTTCGATCTTAAACCCAAACGTGCTCGGAAGCGGTGAAGGTTCCACCAGGTTTCCGTCTTCATCTTTCACTTGATCGTAAATACGTGTCCGTTTGAATTGCGACAACACACCCGCCGCCGACAATTGCGTATTGATGTAGCTGACGATGTTGTCAATGTTCAACGTCCCTCCAACAGCGGACAAGTCGATCACAACATTCGTCTTTACACCGAATTTATCAGACGTAACGGTGAAAACTTCCGTCCCGGTCAGACCTGGAATGGCCGCATCAAATGCACCATTTTGTGCTATGCGGCCAACGTAATCAGACGATGGACGGGGTATCGAAATTTTTCCATCAACTTTTCTTTCGACGACGCCAGTCGACAGAAGAAAGCTTTCAAGGTCCAACTTCTCAATGTAACCGGAAATTTCGGTGAGCCCGGTATCAAAACGTTTGTCCAAACCGGGGAGCAATCCTGAAAATGTTGTCTTGTCAACCGCATGAGTGGCGAGCGCCTGAAGCTTGTTAAGAGCTTTGTAAAGCGCGAACAATTCCTTTTGGTCTTCAGGGATGTCTTTAGAAAAAAACGGGTCGGTAAAATCAACAAACTTTCCACCGCTGAGCGCTTTTCGAAGCCGCTCATCAAAGGTTGGTGGTTTGGATTCAACGTCCCATGGCGGAGTTGATTTTTCGATCGGCGCAGCCGTGGATAAGGTCGATCTCGGCAGAGTGGACAAAGTCGAACTGGCAGCCTGTGACTGGTACCAGCCAGTCAATAGATCAGCGCCAAAATTGATAATGGGGGCCATAACCGAAATCCACAATCAAACCACAAAACACACAAAACCATTCGACATCACCAAAATTTGCTTGGACGGCAATGCCTGTTTCACCGGTCATCATGGCCGCTCACGGTTAAGGGCGCATTAAGGAGAGACGCAATATTTGCTCAATAAATACAATAACTTATGATGGATTTACGTGTCGTTAACCATGACTTTTGGGGTCTCCAAGAACCATCCGCGAAAAGTTCTCGAATTTCCATAAGAATGAGCAAATCGCCTCTATGCCTCATAATAGGTTTCGCGTTATGATGGCACGGTGAGCGGGGAACGATCATGGCCATGAAAATCAATCAAGCTGGGCTTGAATTGATCAAAAGATTCGAGGGGCTCTCCCTTGACGCATATCTCGACCCAGTCGGCATATGGACCATCGGCTATGGCCACATCGACGGTGTCGAAGAAGGCATGTCGATCACGGCTGAAGAGGCAGAATTGCTGCTTCTGGAGGAACTTGTGCAGTACGAAACTGGCGTCTCCGGTCTCGCGCGTGTGCCGACAAACGAAAACGAATTCAGCGCATTAGTGTCATTCTCCTACAATGTCGGCATTGGTGCTCTTGGCTCTTCGACAGCGTTAAAAAGGCTAAACAAAGACGACAGGCTTGGCGCAGCGGATGCCCTTGAATGGTGGAACAAGGCCACCATTGATGGCGAGTTGGTTACGCTGCCCGGATTGACCCGTCGTCGCGCCGCCGAGAAAGCCTTATTTCTGGATCCTATTTCGGGAAAAAACCAATCCTATGCCGGCGCCGACACGCCCCTTGAATACAACACGCGTATTGCCGCCGAAGAAGAAAACCAACCACGTCGTGATGAATTGAGCGAGAGCCGCACCGTTCAAGGCGCCGTTGGAACCGCCGCTGCCGGGACTGTTTCTGCTGGAGGCATCGCCGCCAGCCAGGCCGATCCAGCACAAATTGGCAACAGCTCTTTGCGCCGCGTGGTCGAGCTTATGCAAAATATGACTGCGGAAGCCTATTACCTCATCGGCATCGTCATCGTACTTCTGGCGCTCTACATCATCTACGCGCGTTGGGATGATTGGCGCAATTTTCGCCGCTAGAGCGCCGTGCGCAAAAGTGTGTGCGGTTTTGCGCTTAAACGGCGCGACCACTGAGAAACTAGAGCATCGCAAGTGATTCCAAACCACTGAGCGATGCTCTAGTTCACACTGTCCTTATAGTTAAGCTCACCTTAACTTTCCTGGGCCTTCATAGACGAAGGTAATAGGAAAATCGATGAGTCAAACCAGTACATTGCCGGCGCCAGACGCAGCGACAAAACGCGCGTTGAAGTCGGGGTCCAAATTGATGGGCCAAGGCCGCTACGAAGAAGCAATTTCAGCATTTGAAGAAGGCTTGCAGAGCGCGCCCTCTGATCCCAATTTACTGTTTGCTTTGGGCAATGCTGCGCGCGCCATCGGTCATCTGGAAGCTGCGGTTGCATTCTACAACCGTGTCCTAACAACGAGCCCGAACCAAATTGAAGCTATTTCAAATCTTGCGGCGGTTTACCGCCAGCAATCTAAACACGAAGAAGCAACACTTATTTTGCAGAGCGCTCTGAACGTTAATCCGGGTGCGCCGCAACTTTGGCATGCGATTGGTAATGTGCGCCGAGAGATGGGTGATGCCGAAAGCGCCGAAACTTTTTTCTCCGAAGCCTTGCGGCTCAAGTCGACCTATCCCGAAGCACTGGGAAACATGGCTGATCTCATTCATGAAAAAGGCGATTTAGAAACCGCCCTTGCCTATTACGGTAAAGCCATCGGCCTCAGCCCACAAAATGCACAACTGCACGTCAATCGCGGTGTCATGCAACTGTCTCACGGCAACCTGACCTTGGGTTGGCGAGATTATGAATGGCGCACGAAAGTCCCTGAAAAAGCCGTGCAGCGTGACCACGGTCTTAAACGTTGGGCCGGGCAGTCGTTGGTCGACAAACGTCTTTTGGTTTGCGCCGAGCAAGGTATTGGCGACCAAGTCCTATTTGCTTCATGTTTTGCTGAACTGATCGAAATCGCCGCCAAAGCTAATGCAACCTGTGTTTTTGAGTGTGAAAAACGACTGGTACCTCTGTTCAAAAGATCTTTTCCAGGTGCTAAATTTTACCCTCAAAATGTGACCGAACAAGCTGGGCAACGAAGCATGTCCTATGACTGGTTGAAATCTGCAGGTGGAGCAGATTTTGCGGTCGAGATGGGTAGCCTCCCGCGAACGCTTCGGCCTACGGTAGAAAGCTTTCCCAAAGAAAACACCTATTTGAAGGTTGCAAGTACCAAGAAAAAATCTTGGGACTCGTGGCTCAAAGGATTGGGCGAAAAGAAAAAAGTCGGCGTCTGTTGGCGTAGCGGTGATACAAGCGGCCAGCGAGCATTGCAATTTGCACCGCTCGATCATTGGGGTGATCTGATGTCCTCGGATCAGTACACCTACATCAATCTTCAGTATGACGCTTGCGACGAAGAACGTCGAGAAGTCGAGAAGCTCGCCGGGCACAAGATTCACAACCCACCCAATATCGATCAGAAAAACGACATTGACGAAGTGATTGCCCTCATGTCGAGCCTTGATGCCGTTGTCTCAGCTCCGACCGCTGTCCCGGTTTTCTCAGGTGCTGCTGGCGTACCAACCCTCAAAATCGTCTACCAATCATCATGGACAGCTTTAGGTCAAAACTACGAGCCATTTACACCCGCTTGTCGGATTATCCAACCGGATCAAACCGGCGATTGGAAACAAGCAATGAGCAAAACCAAGACCGCATTGCCGGAGATTATTGCCGGAATGTCAAGCTAATTGCTTTTCTGACACTTCATCAGATCGCTGATCGATTTTCTCAACAATCAAATCCGTCACACGCTGTGCTCCCGCCCCATCTACGAGGCTTTGAGCACGAAGCCCCATTTCTCTCCGGCCATTATCAGCGTTAACTAGATCACGAATGCGCACCATAAAGTCATCAGGCAATTTTTCATCTGTCAACGCACAGACATGTGCAGCGCCAGAATCAGTAAAAATTTCCGCTGATCGGGCATGGTCTTCATCGAGACAAAGAAGCAGTGCCGGCACTCCAAAATGCGCCATTTCAAATGCTGACACGCCATAAGAAATGATCCCACAATCAACCTTGGCAATCAGCTCCCCCAAACCATCAGGGGCGACATGGGCTTCAAAGTAAGAATTCATGTCCTCGATTTGTTGCGCGATACCTTGCGCATCCCGAACCGCAGGTCCGACAACAAACGACACTTCAAGATCACGGTCCCCGTCATATTGATTAATTTGCTCAGCGATGGGAAGCGTCAGATGATAAGGGTCACTCCCGCCCATCGACACCAAAACACGCAATGCGCGATCGTCATCATCAACAAGTGCCCGCTCAATAAGCTTTACAGCTTGTTCTGTTGAAAGTGCCATTTTGGCGGCCATAACATCCGGTGAAAGAATGACATATTGCCAGCCCGATTTGACGTCAGCGCGGCTCCCGGACCAATCCATTGTATCAAGCTGAGGCACCGGCGGATAAATCGCCAGATCGGCGGAAAGACGACGCTCTGTGCCATCGTCATATAGTACGACGACACTATTCAGATCGCGGATTTGATCGAGCGTTTCACCCAATAAATCCGTGCGCACATCGCAAAAGAATACCGTAGGCAATAAGTCCTGACACAAGGTTCGTATCCATTCTGCTTCATCGCTATCTTGCTTGAGCACATCAACTTTAAATGCCGCACCACGCACGCGTTCTATCGCGGCCGCGCGGCCCTCGCCGTCAATCATGGCAAAAACAATTGCAAACCCGTATGTATCTCGGAGGTTGGTCGCAACTGCGAGGCACCTTGTGACATGCCCAAAACCAATCGTACCACCGCCATCACAACGGATAATTGCTGTTCGCCCAACATGGGTCATGGCCTTCTGTTGAACATGCGCATTGATCGCCGCAAGGCTTGGGTCAGAGCGCAACAAACGTGTCACTTCCGGTAGATAGAGCGAACCAGCATCAGCGCCAAGCACTTCATGCAATTTCTCGAAAAAAGTTAAATCGGCAGGTGTATCAACAGAAAGTCGTGCGCCTTCAAGCTTATACTCATTGCCGACATCAATATAACGTACACGAATTTTATCCGGATTACTTTTGAGATATCCAGTCACGTGTTCTCGCGCTATCGGATCCTCACGCGCCTCGCTGGCCATCATATCAAGCGCCCGGCGGCTAAACGGGTCGACCCCGTCGTGAATGCAGGTCACGCCGGGTTTCAGCATCACGAAATCAGCATCATGATGTCGAAGTTCATCAATCAGCCCATCGACAAAGATTGGATCGATAAGCGGCGCGTCACCATTTACGCGCACAATGATCGATGGATCAAAGGCATCCGCTGCCATAATAAATCGACCCAAAACATCTTCAACATCGCCCCGTAAAACAGGGATATTCAGCGTTTTTGCATATTCCGCTAAGGGATCGTCACTGGCCTCGATCGTTGTCGCGATGACAATTTGATCGATCCGTTCGCACAGCTGCAACCGGTGGATGATATGCCAGATTATCGGCTTACCCGCGATAGGCCGTAATACT
>JAJFIN010000461.1 GCA_021774955.1 Alphaproteobacteria bacterium
TGGGCGAGGAAGCCCGCTTCGTCCATCAGGGCCTGACGTCATCGGACGTGCTCGACACCTGCTTCAATGTGCAGCTTGTTAAAGCCGCCGACATTTTGATTGAAGACATGGAAGGCCTGCTTGGCGCGCTGAAGAAACGCGCTTATGAGCACAAAGACACGGTGTGCATGGGTCGCAGTCATGGCATCCATGCCGAGCCGGTAACCTTCGGGCTCAAGATGGCCCAAGCCTATGCTGAATTTGATCGTGGACTTGCCCGCCTCAAAAACGCCCGCGAAGAAATCGCCACCTGCGCGATCTCCGGCGCCGTCGGCACCTTCGCCCATATCGACCCGCAGGTTGAAGAACATGTCGCCAAAGCTATGGGGTTGAAACCAGAACCCATTTCCACACAAGTCATCCCACGCGATCGCCACGCCATGTTCTTTGCCACGCTCGGTGTTGTCGCCAGCTCGATTGAGCGGGTCGCCACGGAGATTAGACATCTTCAGCGGACGGAAGTTTTAGAGGCCGAGGAGTATTTCTCAGAAGGCCAAAAAGGCTCTTCCGCCATGCCCCATAAACGCAACCCCGTGCTGACCGAAAACCTGACGGGTCTCGCCCGTCTGGTGCGCATGGCCACCATACCTGCCATGGAAAACGTCGCGCTATGGCATGAACGCGATATCTCGCATTCTTCCGTGGAGCGCGGTATCGGACCAGACGCTACCGTCACCTTAGATTTTGCGTTGGTGCGCCTGACCAATGTAATCGAGAACCTGGTTGTTTATCCAGAGAACATGCTCAAGAACTTGAACCAGCTCGGCGGTCTCATCTTCTCTCAGCGGGTGCTCTTGGCGCTTACCCAAAAAGGCGTGTCGCGCGAAGACAGCTACAAATTGGTTCAGCGTAACGCCATGCCGGTTTGGCGCGGCGAGGGAGATTTCCTCACTCTGCTCAAAGCCGACAAAGACGTGGCAAAAAACCTAAATGATTCTGAGTTAGAAGAATTGTTCGACTTGTCTTATCACACCAAAAACGTCGATGTGATTTTCAACCGAGTATTTAAACCATGAGCTTAGACCATCGGCGCGCCTTTGACGGTTCGATCAGGCGGCGCATTCACCTGTTCCGTCATGGTGATGTTTCCTATGTTCAGGAAGATGGAACACGCGTGCCTGACAGCCGGGCAGTGCCTCTCACCAAGCGCGGTCTGGAACAAGCTGATGAGATGGGTACGTTTCTGAGCCACGTCACTTATGACCGGGCGATTTGTTCCGGGCTGCCGCGAACCCTCCAAACTGCCCAAGGTATCTTGAAAGACCGCCCTCTCGAACTCGAGCACATGCTGCCATTCGAAGAGATCAGATCAAATCCCGAACGTTACCAAACCCTCGAAAATCTAAACCAGGTCGCTTACTCATTTTCTAACGCCCATGAACCCGGTGCACGCTATGGCGATGGCGAGGTTTTCGCTGATTGTGAGGCCCGTGTCATCGGCGCCTTGAAAGAGGTTTTACTTGAAGACCATTGGCGGCACCTGGCTTTGATCGCCCATGGTGGCGTCAATCGGGTGATCTTGGGCTGGGCGCTCGGTGTCGGCTTGAAAGCTTTTTCATCATTTGAACAAAACACCTGCTGCCTCAATGTCATCGACATTGATACCCACCCCGAAACCCGTGAGATTGTGCGCACTCTGGTCCGCGGGGTTAATATCACGACCTATGACCAAACCCGATGCGATGATCACCTCACCACCCTTGAAGGTTTAGCGGAGCGCTTCCGTCCGGCTTTTGAGCAAGGCAAAGAATTGATATAGCGGCAGCGATGATGAGCAACGCTGAATATCTATTCGTCTACGGATCAATATTGAAATTCAGCTATTTCTCGTCATTCCCGTGAAAACGGGAAGGCCTCCACTCACGACTCGACCTGACATGCAGGCGTACCCTCGCATGGCAGAAGTCACTTGTGGTATGGATACCGGGTCGCGCTCACGCTTGCCCGGCATGACGCCCGTATTTGTGTTTTGCGTGAAAATATAAAACTGTCGCTCCGGACTTGATCCGCAAAGGCTTTGTGCCTATTCCCGTGGCCTTGCGTTACATCCATGCGTACTTTTTTGGGAGACAAGATCACACCTGGAACGATTCAGAACAGAATTATTCGCCAGCTTCAACTTGCCGCACAGCCTCGCCCATCAGCCCGGCCATCTGTTTGCGAATCTCTTCGTCAGAGACATGGCCGTGCACTTGATCGAGGTCACCGCGCACCTTGCGAAAAACATCTTCTTCGCCGGGTTCCTCCAAATCGGATTTCACCACTTCTTGGGCATAAGCGACTGCGTCATCTCCTGATTTGCCGAGAATCTCAGCCACCCACAGCCCCAGGAGTTTGTTGCGCCGTGCCGTCGCCTTGAACTGTAGATCGGCGTCATGGGCAAATTTTGATTCGAATCCCTTTTCGCGCTCATCAAATGTCGACATCACTCATTCTCCCTAAATCACACCTATCCCAATCCGTTAGCCATAGCCGCGCAATCGCCAGAACACAAGCCCAGAACGAAGGTTCTTCTAGCCTCCAGTAAGGTCCCCAAACCCTCAACAAACTAAGTGTTCGAGAGCGCAAATCATACATTGTCATATAGGAACCCTTGGGCTAATTTCCAGCCGCAGATGAGACGACCAAGCACTCCCAATTTCTGTGGAGCGCAAATGCGACGCCCTAGACTGCCAACCAGCAGAGAGCCTCAATGAAAAACCGAAAATTGCTGTATGAAGGCAAGGCCAAGATTTTATATGAAGGGCCTGAGCCCGGGACCATCATTCAGTTCTTCAAGGATGATGCGACCGCTTTTGATAACAAGAAACACGCAACCCTTGAAGGCAAGGGGGTCTTAAACAACCGCATTTCCGAACACATCATGGTAAGCCTTGATTCTGTCGGCATCCCCACGCATTTCATCAAGCGCTTGAACATGCGCGAGCAATTGGTCAAGAAATGCGAAATCATTCCGCTTGAAGTTGTGGTCAGAAATATTTTTGCCGGCCAGCTTTCCAAACGTTTAGGCATCGAAGAAGGCACGCCGCTGCGCCGTTCGATCGTTGAGTTCTATTATAAAGACGATGCGCTGGGTGATCCTCTCGTTTCTGAGGAGCACATCACGGCGATGAATTGGGCCATGCCCCACGAGATCGATGAGATGATGGCTTTGAGCCTGCGCATCAATGATTTCCTCTCCGGCCTGTTCCGGGGCTTGGGCATTACGCTCGTTGATTTCAAATTAGAATACGGGCGCAATTTCGAAAACGATATTATGCGGATCCTGCTGGCCGATGAAATCAGCCCCGATTCTTGCCGGCTTTGGGATATGAAAACCAACGAGAAGCTAGACAAGGATCGTTTTCGCCGCGACTTGGGCGGCGTCACCGAAGCTTATCAAGAGGTTGCGCGACGCCTTGGAATCATGCCTGAAAACACCCCGGCCAATCACGCCGGTCCGGTCCTCGTGAGTGATAATTAATCGACATGAAAGCACGCATCCATATTACGCTTAAAAACGGCGTCCTTGATCCGCAAGGCAAAGCCATTCAATCAGCCCTTGGCGCCATCGGTTTTGACGGTGTCGACGACGTCCGTCAAGGCAAGTTCATGGAAATCGAACTGGCCGAGACCGACGAAACCAAAGCGCGTTCAACACTTGAAGCCATGTGCGAAAAACTCTTGGCCAACACCGTTATCGAAAACTACGCCATCGACTTAGGGGATTAGGCGCCGTGAACCTTTTTAATTGTGAGTCTGACCCCCAATGAAAACCGCTGTCGTCGTCTTCCCTGCATCAAACTGTGATCGGGACGCCGCTGTCGCCGTGGAAAAAGTCACCGGCGCCAAACCGGCCATGGTCTGGCACGGAGACAGAGATCTCCCAGAGGTAGATCTGGTCATCCTGCCCGGCGGTTTTTCCTACGGCGATTATTTGCGCTCCGGCGCCATGGCCTCGCTCTCGCCCATCATGGAGGCGGTCAAACGCCATGCCGGGCGCGGCAAGCCGACCATCGGCATTTGCAATGGCTTTCAGGTCTTGACTGAAGCAGCGCTTCTTCCCGGCGTGCTCATGCGCAATGCCAATCTTTTATTCGTATGCAAATCAGTTCCACTGATTGTCGAAAACAACAATACCAAATTCACGCACAACTATTCCCAAGGGGGCACGATCTCTCTGCCGGTCGCTCATCACGATGGCAATTATTTCGCCGACGACGACACGCTTGACCGGCTCGAAGACGAAGGTCAGGTCGTCTTCCGCTATGCTGACAACCCAAACGGCTCAGCCCGCGACATCGCCGGCATTATCAACAAGGGTGGCAATGTGCTTGGCATGATGCCCCATCCCGAGCGCGCCATTGAGCCACAATTGGGCGGCCTGGATGGCTTGCCAATGTTTGAAGGTCTTCTGGAGGCGGTCAATTGAGCATCGCCCGTGAAGACACGACCAACACAATCACCGATGAAATGGTGCGCGAGCACGGGCTTTCACCCGACGAATACGCGCTGATCGTCAAGCGCCTCAACCGCGCACCAAACCTCACCGAGCTCGGCATTTTCTCGGTCATGTGGAGCGAGCACTGCTCCTACAAAAGCTCCCGTATCTGGCTGTCGCAATTGCCGACCACCGGCCCGCGGGTCATTCAAGGCCCTGGTGAAAACGCCGGTGTTGTCGACTTGGGCGATGGTGACGCCGCCGTGTTCAAAATGGAAAGCCACAATCACCCAAGTTACATCGAACCCTATCAAGGGGCCGCGACCGGTGTCGGCGGCATCATGCGCGATGTCTTCACTATGGGGGCCCGCCCCATCGCCAACATGAATGCGTTGCGCTTTGGCGCGCCTGACCACTCAAAAACCAGACACCTGGTCTCCGGCGTTGTTGCAGGTATTGGCGGCTACGGCAATTGCATGGGCGTGCCAACCATTGGCGGCGAAGTAAACTTCCATGCCCGCTACAACGGCAACATCCTCGTCAATG
>JAJFIN010000462.1 GCA_021774955.1 Alphaproteobacteria bacterium
AGGCAGCATGAAAGTGTTGCGCTGACTTCACCACCAGTATTTTCGCTTTATGTGGATTGATGCCAAGTTCGATAAAGCAGGCTGGATGATGAACCTGTTGCCTGGCAGTATTCACAACAACTGATATGCCATCAACATCCAGTGCGACTGCTTCACCAATAGACGTTGCACCTCCAAACATAATTTGACTGGCATTTTGTTCGTAGGCGGTGATTTGGGCCGACACATCTAGGGGGTTCCCAGATAATGGGCCAAGCTTACCGCCTAACCGTAATTGAAGAGTGGCTCCCACCCCAGCTTTGCGACATAGTTGAACGGCGACAGGGTCCCATATCATGGCAAGTGCAGCGTCTTGAATGCCACGGGCCAACATTTCTCGGAGGATGAAAGTTGAATCTCCAGCGGCTCCACCACCCGGATTGTCCGTCGTATCTGCGATGACTATCGGATGGTCTTGCAGAACCAAAGCTTGGTCGAGCGCCTCTTCAACGGAGACGTGCGATCCAGCCACACTTTCTCGGATAGCAAAAAGCTCTTTTGCCAACCTATCGGCAAGTTTCCCAGCAGTTTGTTCGTTCTTGTTTGCAACGACCAGAATTCCAGCACAGGTGTCGGGACTGTCACTATGGGGAAACCCATGCGCAATTGAGATGGATAGAACTCCCTCACTCCTTTCAGCGGCCACAACACGATCAACGAATGATCTCATCGGGTTTTTTGTTGTGTGAAAAAAACCAAGCATGGGAACCTTGCGGAACTCCATTGTTGGCGTCAGAAAACCGAGTGCGGTTTGCTCAACAATAAATACGAGCTCTACGGCACGTTCCATAAAATCAATGTGGGGATATTCTTTGCAGGCAATCATAACATCTGCCTGGCGAACCATGACTTCTGAGATGTTGCAATGGAGATCCAGCTCAACACCGATGGGAATGTCCTTACCAACGATGGTTCGCACGTGTTTCAAAAGGTCTCCCTCGCAATCGAAAAAGCCTTCTGCTAATTGAGCCCCATGTAAAAAAAGAAGCACAGCTTCCACAGGCATTGCGGCTTTGAGGTCTGCGAGCAACGTGTTCCGTATTACTTCGTAGTCTTTCCGGCAAGTCGGCGCGCTCGGTGACGTTGCCGCATGCAGGCCAACAACAGGTGTGTGACCCGCCGCAACGACCGCTTGATAGATGCATGATTCTGCGGAGATTTCTTCCAAATCTGCATACTTTTCACCTGGTGCCGATCGCACAAACATTTCATCTTTGTAAGAGTCCATGTTGGTCGGCAGGGGCGAAAAGCTGTTGCTTTCATGAACTAATGCCGCGCAAAAAAATCTCATTTCTTTGGCCTGACCTCAAGATCCTAATGCCAAGTCCTGCCAAAGGCTGAAAAAGGCAGTGAGTCGATCGGCCAAATGGGCCGTTGTAATTTTGAAAACGGTTTGGCCCAAAAGTTGGGTTCGATTTGCCCCGGACTAGAGACATAGTAGATTGCATTTGTAAAACTTGAGAATGTTTCATGAAAATGTTGGGAGGATTTTACAACGAGAATTGCCTTTTTCATGGGGTCTATTCCAAAGCAAGTGAAACACTCAGGACTGAACGTTTGTTGACGGATTGAATTAACAATAACATCAACACCGGCGATACGAATATGTGCCGACAGTCCAAGAGATTGCCTCATCCCTTGCGCCAACTGAGTAGCATCATCGCGTATCATCATAACTTCGGCTATGACGTCAAGTGGATCCCCGGAATAGATGCTGATCTTTCCACCCAACCGGAGTGGGATGTGCGCGCCGACACCAGCTTTTGCCGCAACGTTTACGGCCACTGGGTCCCATATCATAGCCAGCGCCGCGTCTTCGATATTATTATCTAGCAAGGCACGCAGTATAAAAGTGGAATCACCGGATGCGCCGCCGCCTGGATTATCCGCAGTATCAGCAATGAGAGCAGGGGCATTTTTTTTTCGGTGTATCTCACCTAGAGCTTTTTCTATAGTTATGCAGTTTGCGTCCACGGCGTCCCTTGCACACCAAAATCGCTCTGCGATATTGTTAGCCAATTGTTGCGCCTTGGCGGGTTTGTCGTTGGTAATCGCGAGGGCGCAAGCCCCAGAAAAAGATACGTCCGACCAGTTGAAACCATGGCAAAGTGATAGGGAAAGCACGTCGTCATCGTTTTCCAATCTTATGATGTCATCAACCAAACTGCGCATTGGTTCTCCGGTAGTTACATAGAGACCCAGCATGGGGATACGGGTAATCCGCGTTATTGGAGTGATTTCGTTATTTGAAATCTGCTCTAATAGACACACGACCTGCTCTGCACGCTCTCCAAAATCTATGTGAGGGTATTCTTTGCACGTTGTAATGATGTCAGCGCAATCGACCATAGTCTCTGTGATATTGCAATGGAGATCGAGGACTATGCCTATTGGGATACCTTGTCCCACTATTTCACGAACGCAACTGATTATTTCACCTTCACAATCGTCATAACCTTCTGCCATCTGGGCGCCGTGAAGAAAAAGAAACACGAAATCCACCGGCAATGCCATTTTTAGGTTGTCCAACAATTCATCTCTCAATAGTTCAAAGGTCTCTTGAGATGCAGGGGCACTGGGTTCAGCATTGGCGATAAGGCCAACGACTGCTTCGTGACCTCGATTATTCATGAGTTCAACCAAATTGACCTCTGCGAGCGCATGCTTCAAATGTTCACCGCCCTCGCCAGTTGACGGTCGATAGAGCACATCGTCGCTAAAGCTCGAAAGGTCCGTAGGTATAGGCGAGAAGCTATTGGACTCATGGACAATGGTTGCGCAGAAGGCCTTCACACTTGGTACCCCATTTTTTTGAACACCCTTTCGGTCACGTGGAAATAACGCGGGCTGCCCTGCTCGTCGAAATCAAGGAAATAGGCACCAATAGGGTGTGCCAGCCCTGGCAAGATGGCACTCGTCTGTTCACGGTTTGCCATCTTCATCGAATAGCTATTCTGGCCTGGGCCGACATATTCGCCGGAATTTCTGACCAAGAGCTCATCGCCCGCTTTGGTAATTTCTATTGTCTGGCCAAAGCGAGAGTATTGCCCAATGTACTTTTCGAGTGGGACAGTTGGATCGTTCTTGAACATCGGAGGTTGAGGGACTTGAATGCTGCTGTTGATGACGGAGAGCAACTCAATCATTAGGTCTCGCACAAAGCCATCAGCACTTCCAGTATTTACCAAGATAGCAATTGCACTGTTCTCTGTGGGAAAAATCCTCAGGAATGCACACATTCCAGCAGTTCCTCCGTCGTGTCCCAATAGCGATGTGCCATTCCAGTCATAGAGCATCCATCCGAGGCCCCAAGCGTTGCAGCGATGACTCAATGGTATTGCGACTTGTGGTCGCTGCATTTCCGAAACAGCTCCGGCCGAAACGATTTTCTCACCGGTCTCAGCTACACCAGCTGACATATGACAGCGTGCGAAGCTGATGAGATCACGCGCCGACATTGCAAGCATCGTCCCTGAGGGACCGTTGGAGCGCGGTTCAAAAATTGATTCAGAAAGAGTGTGGAGCTTTGTTTGTGGATCACGCCAATGACCGAAAGCGGTCTGGTGCCGCAATGCCTCTTCGGCTGACAGCGCATAAGCTTTTAAGCCCAACGGCTCAAGAACACGCCTTCTTAAAAGCTCAGCCCAGCACATACCGGATCCCACTTCCAGAATTCGCCCCAAAACATTGTACGCAAGATTTGAATAGGAGTAGAACTTTCCGGGTTTGTGTAGAAGATCAACATCCGGGCATAGTGCTACGAGTTTTTCCACGCAATCGTCATTGCGGCTCGTATCAATATGGCGGTCCCCATCGATCCCGCTGGTATGGCAGAGGATTTGTCGAACAGAAATCCGATTACCAGCGTCGGCAACACCTCTCAGGGAAAAAGTCGGCAAATATTCAGCAATCGGCGCGTCGAGGGAAATTTTACCCTCATCAACCATTTGCATTGCAAGTGTTGCTGTGAATGGTTTTGTTACAGAACCTATTTGAAAAACCGTGTCTGGAGTCGTCGCAATGCCGGTGTTCCGGTTAACAATGCCGGAAGCCGCCTCCATTACTTGACCATTGATCAGAATACAGACTGATGAACCGGGCACATCGTGTGCGTTTGTCAAGCGATCCAGTATTTGGCCGAGATCTTGTTGATCAAATCCGCTCGCGTTCACTCCGCATGTCCCATAGATTTTATTATCCTAATTGCTCGCGGCTTTGCCGAAACTGGTGCGCAGCCGCCCGTTTCAATATTGCCAAGTAGCATCTGTGATGATATTTATAACAAACGTTTGGTTTATTATGAAGAAAATTATCGGCGCTAGTATGAATTTTGTGACCAGCCGCCCACGTGAGGAAATTTAGGTGACCGGAACTGTGGATCTCACGCAATTCAAACCTGGGATTGATCTTCAGCAAATCATTGAGCGCTTCCAAGTCCCTGGCATTTCAGTGTCGATCCTGCTTGAAGGGCAGGTATTTGCGGGTACTGCTGGTGTTTTGGACTGTGCCACAGCCCAATCAGTGTCTATCGATGCCTCTTTTCAAATTGGTTCTATCACCAAGGCGTTCACAGCGACGTTGATCATGATGCTCGTCGCTGACAATCAGATAGATATCGACCTTCCTATTTGTACTTATCTACCCGAGTTTGATCTGTCGGATCATAAGGCCGCCAACCAAATCACTGTCCGTCACCTTCTGTGCCACACGTCGGGTATGGATGGGGATGCCTTCATTACTGACAAAGAAGGCGTGCTTGCAGGGGAGGGTTTGTATGACCAACTCTTATCTTTGCGCCAACTAAACCCTCCTGGGCAGAGGTTTTCCTACTGCAATATAGGTTACATTGTCGCCGGGCGATTGATAGAGCACCTAACCGGATTGACTTGGGATCAAGCTGTGAGAGAAAGAATCTTTGATCCTCTTAAAATGAACAGCGCTACGACAAGTGCCGAGGAAATGAAGGATCGTCGATTTGCGCATGGTCACGTAATGGACCGCTGCTCGACCGAATGGAATGTCAGCACTAACCTGTACTGTCTGTCTTTGGAAGGAAAAGCTGCTGGAACTACCATGGCAATGTCCGCACTCGACCTTTTAAAGTTTGCGCAGCTTCATTTGAATCACGGGGTTACCGAATCCGATTTGTGTTTGTTACCAAAAGAGTTGATTGGCGCCATGCAAAATATCCAAGCTGGTCTACCAAAATTTGCGCCTGAATCAACTGTCGGTTGGGGGCTTGGCTGGGCAATTTATGATTGGTCTGGTCATCAAGTATTTGGGCACGATGGTGACACGCTGGGTCAAATGGCCTTTCTGAGAATCGACCCAACCAACCAAACGGCCATGGTAATCCTGACAAATGGAGGGCGTGCCATAGATCTTGCAGAAGATTTATTCGCACACGTCTACCCCAGAAGTGTTATGTCAAAAAACTCCGAAGGCCAGGTAAATGCGAACACTTGCGGTCTCAGCAAGTCGTCAATTTATCTCGGTGGGTATGCCAGATGGGGGGCCGGGCTGCGCATATTGCGTCAAGGGCAGTCCTTGGCAATTGAAGTTCAGGAAACTCATTCTACAGATAGTGAAAAATCGGGACCTTACGAACTCGTTCCCGTGGAAACCCATGTCTTCATGTATCGACGGCCAGGGCGTTCTACACCTATTTATGTCCAGTTTGATGATTTCGATAAGGAAGGTATTCCCATCAGTCTTATCAGCGGCTACCGGGTTTTCAAAAAAGAATATATATGAAATATCCAAAGGAAAACTGAATGAACACGTTAAGACATAAACTTGATGACTTTCCAAAATGTAACCTTGGGCACCTTCCTACACCCCTTGAGCCTTTGGCGCGACTTACCGAAACGCTTAATGGGCCGCGTATTTTTGTAAAACGCGATGATTGTACTGGTCTGGCGTTTGGCGGCAACAAGACCCGAAAGCTCGCTTACGTGCTCGGAGAAGCCCAGTCTCAGGGTGCGGATACTTTGATCACCACCGGCGGCCTTCAATCAAACCATGCAA
This sequence comes from Alphaproteobacteria bacterium, assembly GCA_021774955.1. GTDB lineage: Bacteria > Pseudomonadota > Alphaproteobacteria > M2410 > M2410 > JAJFIN01. The sequence continues at coordinate 6,067 of JAJFIN010000462.1, forward strand.
GACAAACTGCAGCCGCCGCCGCAAAGTTGGGCATGAACTGCGAACTCGTATTGGAGCATGTTCTTGATAATCCGTCTGATGATTACCTTCAGTCTGGAAATATGCTTCTTGATCATATCGTCGGCGCCAATGTCCAAACTGTTGACACGGGTGGAAACCTATTGGGCGATCAGGAAGGCCGCTCTGAGAACAGCGCATCGGATGAAAAGAACATAAATTACTACGTAGACGCTGTGTGGGACGACGTGATGAAACGTGGCGGCAAACCTTATATTGTCTCTTTGGGCGCTTCAACACCGCTTGG
>JAJFIN010000463.1 GCA_021774955.1 Alphaproteobacteria bacterium
TCTTCGTATGAAGGGAAGGGGCCTTGCTGCCCCTTCGTCATACGCAACGCCCAAAGCCGTGTTGTGGATATGAGGTCTTGTGCTTCTTCTTCAGTTTCGGCTACGAGAGCGCTCACGCCGATGGAAACTCTAGGCACGGGAAATTCCGCGCTTGGGACAAAACGCGCGCGATATTGCTCAATCATCTCGCCGCACATTTCCGCATTGATGAAATGGGCAAAGGAAAATCCAAATCCCATCTGTGCCGCATGAATGGCGCTATCAACACCTGATCCGAGCAACCAAATCTCCGGCATGCCGGTACCAATGGGCGCAGCGCGAATGCCTTTGTAAGGATGGCTGTCCTCAAACCCTTCTTCACCGCTTGCGTCCCGCAGATAACGGCGTAGCAAATCCATCACCTGCGGATAGACACTGATGTCATAGGCTTGTGGTCCCGATTGCAATGCCGCTGTCGTCCGCACATCAGAGCCGGGTGCGCGTCCCACGCCCAAATCTATGCGCCCCGGATAAAGCGTCTCCAGCATCCGAAAATTCTCGGCCACCTTGAGGGGGCTATAATGCGGCATCATCACACCGCCAGAACCGACACGAATTCGCTGAGTCTCATGGGCGATCCGCGTGATGAGAATCTCAGGCGTCGAACCGGCAAAAGATCGCGTGTTGTGATGTTCCGCTACCCAATAGCGATAAAAGCCAAGTTCATCGCAACGCTTCGCAAGAGTGATCGTTTCCTGCACGGCATCGACAGCCTGGGCGCCATGGCGGATTGGGGATTGGTCGAGAATGCTGAGCTTGAGGGTCATGAGCGCGGCAACAGTTTTTTGATGATACCGGAAAAACTCAGAACGGATTTGTCCCCCACAAATGCGCGTCCATTGACAAAGATGAGCGAACTCGTCTCGCGAATGATCGTGCCTTCCGCTTCGACCAGGTCGCCCAATCGTGCCGGCCCGCAGAAGTCAGAATTGAGACTTACCGTTACGCCGCTCAGTTCATCGCCCAAATTATGCTGCGAAATGGCGAACAAAGAAAAATCTGCAAAGGTGACCAGCGATCCACCATGGACAGAACCACCGGAATTACAATGTTTGGATTCGATTAGATACGCACACTTGATACCGTCATCGGTCTCTTTGAAATAAAACGGTCCGGCAAAGTCCTCATGCGGATCAAACCCTGCCCAGGTGGCATATCCTTCTAGCTTGCCTGTGCCTGGTTGTCTTTTGGGTAACTCGGACATTCTACCTCCCCTTGTTGTTTTTGTTGTGGGCCTAATCTTCTCGCGTCGGTGCAAGTTTTGCACGTAGCCACCCCAGTATCGTATTGTTTTTCAAAGTAGTGTGATAAATGTAGCGATCCTGATCAATCAGCGATTGCGGATCATCAAACATATCCGCTCTCGTGCACAAGGTTCGTTCGGGGTCTAGCTCTCGAATAACCTGAACGGGATTTCCCGCCGCAATGACGTTTGCGGGCACATCGCGTGTCACAATCGAGCCTGCGCCAATAATAGAGTTTTCACCAATTGTTACCCCCTTGCAGACAATCGCGCGCTCCCCGATCCAAGCATTTGCACCAATTGAAATGGGAGCACCGGCGCCCGGCGGTAAAGTGCGGTCGTAAAGGTCATGCCAATCTGAGTCTGACAAGACCACTTGAGCCGCCAGCATCGCGCTATCGCCGATTGTGATTTCATGAGCAGAAGTAAGGCGGCATCCAGGACTAATGAGCACGTAGTTCCCAATGTTGATTTTGCCGTCGTGATTGTCGTCTTTCCAGATCGAGAGCCGAATGGGCAGTTCCGGCGTGGTTCGCAAATGGACATAAGATCCAAGCCGGATGTCGCGGCCGAAGACCGACACGCACCAGGGCCAGATGGCACTGAGCCCCGGTCCAACTGCGTCAAATTGCGGTTCCAAGAAATGCTTCTGCCACCAGCCAAGATAGGCGTGACTTAAATTATGGAGCCAAAGAGGGCGGAGATTGCGTCGCACCTAAGACCTAACTGCAAGAGGTTTTTTGGAAGTGAGGATCACTTTAAGACGCAGAAGAAGCTACACGTTTGGCAGGCAAGCGCCAAGAACTTTGACGGGATATAGGTGGCCCGCTAATGTCTTCGGAAACAAGAATAAGGTGAGGGAAGAGACCCCATGGCGCTTGATATCGAAACACGCAACCAACTTATTGAAACCGTCAGACGGTTTGTCACCGAACAATGTCGGCCTGCCGAGGCGGAGGTTGCTGAAAACGATGAGGTGCCGGAACACATCGTGCAAGGCATGCGCGATCTCGGTCTGTTCGGCCTTTCGATCCCTGAGGAATATGGCGGGCTGGGCCTGACCATGGAGGAAGAGGTATTGGTCGGTATTGAGCTCGGGCGGACATCGCCCGCCTTTCGCTCAGTCGTCGGCACCAATATCGGCATTGGTAGCCAAGGCATCGTCATGGACGGCCGCCAAGACCAAAAGGATTACTGGTTGCCTAAATTGGCATCCGGGGAAGCCGTCGCCAGCTTTGCTTTGACGGAGCCGGAAGCAGGCTCCGATGCAGCAAGCCTTCGAACAACCGCCATTGCCGATGGCGACGAATATATCATCAATGGCACCAAGCGTTTCATTACCAATGCCAATAAGGCAAGCGTCTTTACACTGATGGCCAGAACCGATCCGTCCAACAAAGGTGCAGGTGGAATATCGGCGTTCCTGGTTCCCGCTGATTCACCGGGTCTGACAATTGGCAAGCCAGACAAAAAAATGGGCCAGCAGGGTGCTCATATTTGTGACGTAATTTTTGAAGATTGCCGCATCCCAAAATTATGCTTGCTAGGTGACAAAGAAGGGGTCGGCTTTAAGGCAGCAATGAAAGTCTTAGATCGGGGACGGCTTCACATTTCTGGTGTTTGTGTCGGCGTCGCCGAACGTTTGCTCGATGATTCTGTACGCTATGCCGCTGAGCGGAAACAGTTCGGACAGCGCATCGGTGACTTCCAACTCATCCAAGCGATGCTGGCTGATTCCAAATCGGAAAGCTATGCCGGTCGGTGCATGGTGCTTGATGCGGCACGGCTCAGAGATGCCGGTGAAAATGTTTCCCTCGAAGCGGCCGCGTGCAAGTTATTCTGCTCTGAAATGGTTGGCCGAGTGGCCGATCGTGCCGTTCAGGTATTTGGCGGCGCCGGCTACGTGTCTGACTATGGCATTGAACGGTTCTACCGCGATGTCCGCATCTTCCGACTCTACGAGGGCACCAGCCAGGTGCAACAGCTCGTGATCGGGCGCAATCTCCTCAAACAGGTGAGTTGACCCATGGCAAAGGAAACAATCCGCATCGGTGGCGCTTCTGGCTTTTGGGGGGATTCGTTCCTCGCCGCCGATCAATTGGTTGAAAAAGCCAATCTCGATTATCTGGTCTTTGATTATCTAGCAGAGATCACTATGTCGATCATGGCGCGCGCGCGCGATAAAGATCCGAGTAAAGGTTATGCCACCGATTTTGTCAGTGTCACGATGAAATCTCTATTGCCCAAGCTTGCCGAGAAGAACATCAAAGTCATCTCCAATGCCGGCGGGGTAAATCCCAAAGCCTGCGCCGACGACTTGCAAGCGTTGATTGATTCCGAGGGCCTTAATCTTAAAGTTGCAGCCATTCTTGGCGACGATATATTGCCGATGGCCGATGAACTTCGTGCGGCAGGCACCAAGGAGATGTATTCGGGAATAGACATGCCCGACACCTGTCTGAGTATGAACGCCTATCTAGGCGCCTTCCCAATTGCCGAAGCTTTGGCCAAGGGTGCCGATATTGTCGTGACCGGGCGCGGTGTCGATAGCGCCGTGACCCTTGGCCCGTGCATTCATGAGTTTGATTGGACATCTAAAGACTACGACAAACTGGCCGGCGGCAGTCTCGCGGGCCACATCATTGAATGCGGCGCGCAGGCAACCGGTGGAATCTTCACCGACTGGGAGCGCGTGCCCGGATGGGAGGACATTGGGTATCCGATTGCTGGAGTTAGTTCAGATGGCGCGTTTGAAATTACCAAGCCGGAAGAGACTGGCGGCTTGATTGAATTCGGCACCATTGCCGAGCAAATGCTCTATGAAATTGGTGATCCGCAAGCCTATATGCTGCCCGATGTTGTTTGTGATTTTTCCGAAGTTCACATTAAAGAGATCGGAGAAAATCGCGTACGCGTTTCGAATGCCAAGGGTTATCCACCCACGCCACACTATAAGGTATCAACAACGTATCCAGACGGTTATCGCCTCGGTGTCTATCTCACCATCGGCGGCATCGATGCGGTGGCAAAGGCGCGCAGAACCGGTGAAGCCGTCCTTAAGCGGATGGAAAACGTTTTCCGCTCACGAAATATTCCGGGCTTTACGGAAACCTCAATTGAGGTCATGGGAGCTGAAGATCCTTATGGTCCCCATGCTCGCGATTTGAAACCCCGTGAAGCAATGTTGAAACTTGCTGCTAAACACACCGACCCCTTGCCACTTAACATGATGCTACGAGAACTCACGTCATCTGGCACAAGTATGGCGCAAGGGACAACCGGCATGGGCGGCAATCGCTCGCGTGTGTCACCGGTGATCAGACTGTTTTCCTTTTTGATTGAAAAGGATCGCTTGCCCGTTTCGATTTACTTGGATGGCGAAGAGGTGCTCGCAGAGACCAAACCTCTCGGCGGTTTCGATGCCTCGATGATCGAACGTCCCAAGGTTGAGGATGCTGTAGCCGGAGATAACACCAGCACTGTACCGCTCATAAAACTTGCCTACGGCCGCAGCGGCGATAAGGGCAACAAGTGCAATGTCGGCGTGATCGCACGCAAGCCTGACTATTTGCCCTATATCAGAAGTTCCCTGACCGCAGATGCGGTGAAAAAATACTTTGCCCATCGTGTTGAAGGCGACGTTGAGCGCTTTGACCTCCCTGGTATTCATGGCTTGAATTTCTTAATGCATGAGGCGCTTGGTGGTGGCGGGATCGCTAGCCTGCGCAACGACCCTCAAGGCAAAGCCATGGCACAAATCCTGATGGACTACCCAATCGAAGTGCCCAGCGGGTTGGTGGAGTAAGAAACCAGCAATGTCTCTCAGTTCATTGGTAAAAGAAATTCGAACCTGCAGCCATTGTCCTTTGCCGCATGAGCCTCGGCCCGTTCTGCAAGTGTCATCGAAGGCGCGTATCTGCATCGCAGGCCAAGCACCCGGCACCCGCGTCCATGCCTCCGGCAAACCGTTTGATGATCCGAGTGGAGATCGATTACGCGCTTGGCTGAACATGGACAAGGACACGTTCTATAATCCTGCAAAACTTGCGATTGTCCCTATGGGTTTTTGCTTCCCAGGCCTGAACGACAAGGGCGGTGATTTACCGCCACGTCGCGAATGCGCTGAGAAATGGCGAACCAACCTGTTTGATCTCCTACCCAATATTGAATTGATGATACTTGTCGGTGCCTACGCTCAAAAATGGCATTTAGGCAAACGTGCCCAAAAGACTCTGACCGAAACCGTGAAGTCATGGCGGGAATATGCACCGGAATATATTGTGACACCTCATCCGTCATGGCGTAATAATACCTGGCTAAAAAAGAACCTATGGTTTGAAAAAGATCTTGTTCCAGAACTGCAGAACCGAGTGAGTGATCTCATTGAATAATATTTATCTGAGAGCGTTTTTCCTACTGATCATTGCTTCTATCAATGCAGCGTGCAGTCCTTTGGTCACTCCCTGGCCAAACGAAAATCTCCAAGCGTCGCTAAATATTGAGCAGGAGAAATTTGTTACTTCAGATGGTTCCGTCCTTCCTATTCAAGTGTGGCAAGCGGAAAAACCAAAAGCCATTTTTATTGGCGTACACGGAATTAACGATTACCGCCGAACTTTTGAAATGCCCGGGCCATGGTTCGTAGAGCGAGGCGTAACGGTCCTCGCTTATGATCAACGAGGATTTGGTGCCGCACCCGGGCGAGGATTGTGGCCCGGGGGGGATAAAATGCGTGACGACCTAAAGTCCATTGTAGGCATGGCAAAACTGAAATGGCCCAATGTGCCGGTCTATGTTCTTGGTGTCAGCATGGGTGGCGCGGTGACCATGTCAGC
>JAJFIN010000464.1 GCA_021774955.1 Alphaproteobacteria bacterium
GGACCTTTTGAGCAGGTCAAGGGCGCCGAGAATACCGGTGAGTGGCGTGCGTAGATCATGGCTCATGTCGGCGAGGAAGCGGGACTTGGCTTCATTGGCTTCCTGAGCGCGCTGGCTCATCTCCTCTGCCTGATCCTTGGCCGCTTCAAGTGCGACCTGCATCTGGTATTCTTTGGTGGTATTGCGGGTTATCCCTTCAACCCCGAGGACGGCGCCGGTCTCATCTAGGAGCAGCCGCGCATCGGTCGAGGCCCAGACCGAGTGGCCTTCCCTATGGCGCAGTTCCGACAAAACATTAACGACTTCGCCTTTGGCCGCAACCAGAGCGGCAAGAATTTTGTCGCGATCCCCCTCATGCACATAGAATTCAGAAAGCTTGCGGCCGAGCATCTCATCGGCGCTGTAACCGAGGTGATGAGCGAGATCGCCTTCAGCTTCGACGATGAAGCCCTGAGCATCCGTGCGGTAAAAGACGTCCGGTAGGCGCGACAATATCTGCGAGAGCCGCTGGTTTTCCTGCTCCAGTTCGGCGAGCCGCGCTTCTAATTGTTCGGGCCGGTCGTTCATCCACGTAGTCCCTGGTTAGAAGACTACTTTAACGCGGCTGGGTATTGAATTAGTTAACGGCTCTTAAGGATGACGAGATGGCGCCACTGCCCGAGCGGAACTTGACCGAGGGCCTTCGTCCAATTTTCTTTAGGAAAAATGAATCTCAACAAGAGCACGGGCAAGATGACAGATTACGTCTGTTAATCAATGTAAGCATTGTTTCCCTAAGGGATTTTGCGGACGGGTAAAATGACCGCCAAACTACCTTAATCAAAGGTTACAGAATTCCATAGAAATGCTCCTCACTCGTTAGCCCACTGGTAGGACCCTAACGATATTTAATTCGACTAAAGTTCGATTAAAGGTCGCGGCACCTAGGAATCGTCGCGAAGCCCAGAAGGGGTATTGAGATGGCCTACGATTTTGATCGGTTGACAGTTTTGATCGTTGACGATTGCCACAACATGCGGGAGCTTCTGCGCATTTTGCTGAATGCGTACGGCTTCACAGACATACACGCGGCCAAAAATGGCAAGGCTGGCCTGAAGGCCCTCTCGAAAATAGAACCTGATTTCATCATATGCGACTACAACATGGCCCCGATGAATGGGATCGAATTCATCCAAGCGGTGCGCAAAAAAAGAGGAAGTCGCAATCGGTATGTGCCAATCATCATGGTGACTGGCCATACGGAGATGTCCAAAATTCTCGCCGCTCGTCAAGCAGGGGCAACGGAGTTTTTGGCCAAACCTGTGTCTCCTAAATCTCTTTATGACCGGATCGAGATGGTGATCGAGCGACCGCGAGACTTTGTCGAAACGGGGACTTTCTTCGGGCCTGATCGTCGACGTTCAACCCTCGATGAATGGGCGGGAGAAGACAAACGCAGAGTAACTGAGGACAAGCGCAGAGTAACTTATGTCGACTGACGACGGTCTTTGAACCGACCGCCGACAGAAAGAAAAGACACTTGGTATCCAATTATTCACGAAACTATGAAAACGAATATCGACTTGAGGAAAAAATGATGACGACACGCGCAGAAAGAAAACCGCAAGCCGCAAATGGGAATGCGCCCGAGGACCCGCCGTCGTTCACAATCATTGAGCGACCCAATGAACTAAAAATAAAAGCTGGAAGTGGAGGTTTACCGCCCGGTGCTTTAGAAAAAGCGCAGGTAGCGGTTATGGGAATGAAGGATGACTGCCTGGCAGAGGTAAAACGCCACCTTACGAAGATTGAGGCGGTCCTAGAAAAAGAGCGCGCGGGCAATCACGACGTTTTGCGTAGAGAACTATCGACACTTGCTGCCCAGGTTTATGCTTTTTGCGGCTCTTGCGGTTTGACCATCATCGGCGACATCGCCAAATCACTGGATCGGTTGGCCGTAAAAAAGGGACTTATGAGTGAAGAAGATTTGGCTTTAATAGAGCCTCATTTGAGTACTCTTACCTTCGCGGTAACTGAGTTCTCCAAAGTAGAAGGCTCGGAAGAGCAGTGCAAGATCTTGCTGAACGAGCTCGAAGAAGCGGTCGCAGCGCGGCTCAATTGATAACGCACGTAGGTGTGACAAATGGCGTCGTGGCCTTTGGTCATCGCGTGATACATTTAGATAGTGCTTGTGAGAGGGTTTGTGACGGCGGTAACGCCCGGTAGTCAGTAACTTCCCCTCGGAGCAGACAAATGTCGCATCGACAATCCTACAATCTCAATCTCGGAACGGCTCTTCTGACGGCGCTTAAAGATTGCGGCGCCACAGAGATCTTCGGCATTCCGGGTGATTTTGCCCTACCGTTTTTTAAGATCATCGAAGAGAGCGAAGTCCTTCCTCTTTACTTGCTCAGTCATGAGCCGGGTCTAGGCTATGCGGCCGATGCTGCCGCTCGGTTCAACGGCAAGCTCGGTGTTGTGGCGGTGACTTATGGCGCTGGTGCTTTCAATATGGTCAATGCGGTTGCTATGGCGTATGCGGAGAAATCACCGCTGGTGATCATTTCCGGTGCGCCCGGCAAGAGCGAGGCTGCCGGCGGTCTCCAACTTCATCATCAGACAAGAAGCCTTGAGTCTCAATTGAAAGTTTATGAAGAGATCACTTGCGATCAGGCTGTGATTGATAATCCAGCGCATGCAGACCGAGACATTGCCCGCGTTCTCGACAATTGTCTGCGCTATTCGAAACCCGTTTATATCGAATTGCCGCGGGACCTGGTCAACCTCCCCTGTCCAACGATTATCCCGCCGCAAAGAGACCCCGTGGACGAAGAGGCTGTCACGACGTGTGCGCTTGAGATCATTGAGCGATTGCGCCAAGGCTCGTCCCCGGTATTGCTCGCTGGTGTCGAAGTAAAACGCTTTGGTCTTGAGGCTAAAGTTGGGGAACTTGCCCGCAAGCTTGGCATTCCACTGGCGACAAGTTTTATGGGACGGGGCATGTTTGCTGAGCAGAAGACGCCATTGATCGGAACCTATTTCGGTGTTGCCGGCGATGCGACGGTGGCTCATGCCATTGAAAATTCTGATGCCCTGTTGCTTCTCGGAACGATTTATTCAGATTGTAATTTCGGGATCGCTGGCCAACATGTTGATATGCGCAAGGCGATTATCGCGAGCGACCGGGAAGTCCGGCTCGGCTTTCATGTCTATCCGAACTTGCCGCTTTCAAGGCTGTTGGATGCGCTTCTTGACCTTGCCCATCCGATTGGCGATGCCATGAGATGGCACGAGCCCAACTATCCGCACGACCTGGCAGTCGATGATGAACCGGTGACGCCGGACGATATTTCAAGTGCTATCAATGATCTCTTTCACCGCCACGGCCCTATGCCGATCACATCGGATGTCGGAGTTGCGCATTTTACGGTTATGAATGTGGATACGGTTCCCCTTGCGGCACCCGGATATTATGCTGGGATGGGCTTTGCTGTCCCCGCGGCCTTGGGCGTACAAGCTGCGAGCGGGAACCGTCCTTTGGCGCTTGTTGGTGACGGCGCCTTTCAAATGACCGGTTGGGAGCTTGGCAATTGCCAGAGATATGGCTGGGACCCAATTATCCTTGTACTGAATAATTGTTGTTGGGAAATGCTCCGAACGTTCCAGCCAGAAACGAAATACAATTTCCTCAGTGACTGGCACTTCACTGAAATGGCCGCACCTTTAGGCGGCGTTGGTATACGGGTCGAAACCAGGAGAGAACTCTTTGAGGCACTGGAAGAAGCAGTTCAAGATCGCGGGCGTTTCCGTCTTATCGAAATCATGCTGCCACCGGCTGTTCAACCCCAAACGATGACGCAGTTCGTTGCCGGGGTGAAGAAACTCTCGGTCTTGGGGAAAGCCAGCTGATCAAAACCTCAAAGGTCGATGACCAAACCATCCTCGGCACCCTCGAATTTGAGCGATGCCCGATTGGCATAGGTCTCCGGCCCCATATGGGTGAGGACCAGACGCTTGGCTTTGAATTCGTCTTTATGCGTAAGAATTTCGTTGTAGCTTAGATGTCCTGGGATTGGATTTTCATAGCCATAACATTCGCAGATAAAGAGGTCGGCATCCCTCGCCAGATCCGCTAGAACCTCCGTCCAGGCGCTGTCGCCGGTATAGGCGATGATGCGCCCTTCATGTTCAAGCCGCACGCCACAAGAAGGCGCACCGGAATGGTGACTGACTTCGAGCGGTGTGAGAGTAATGCCATTCACGGTCTGACTGTTACCGACTTGATATTCGATCAGCTCAAGTTCGAATTTCGGTTCCTTTGATGTCGATCCCGGAAATAACTCTTCCCTGAGGTTTTGGAGCCGATCTTTGAGGCCCGGCGGTCCGGCAATGGTGAGTTTCTTTTCTCGCCGCGAATAAAATTGGCAGTCAAGGATGAGGGATGGCAGGCCCCCGAAATGATCGGCGTGCAAATGGGTCAGGAAAATCGTGTCGATTGAATTGGGGTCGATGCTTAGCTTACGCATGGCAATCAGCGATGAAGCGCCAAAGTCAATCAAGTAGCGGCCAACGTCATGGGTCACACAGAAGCAGGTATTGAACCGCCCACCGGTGCCAAACGCATCTCCGCAACCAAGGAATTGAAACTGCATTGTCGGAGCTCCCTGCCTTAGTAATTAAGGGGACAGTTTACTTAATTAGAAAATAGGTAGAAATTTCCCAGTTTTCTGGCGAATAATTAAGTAAACTGTCCCCTTAATTAATCACTCCGGTCGTTTATTGGCGAAAGTTCCATCGCCCTTATCGAGACCGAGATAGCGCTTTGCGAGTTTTGTCTGGCGCGAGGTGAGCGGCATCATCTCGCCGGCAATCATTACATGGGTTGGCGCTTCCATGACCTCGAACGGATCTCCTGACCAGACGACGATATTGGCGGCTTTACCAGGCTCCAATGAACCGTGGGTTTTATCCAGTCCGAATATTTTCATCGGGTTTAAGGTCACCGCTTTCATGGCCGCTTCTGGTGGCAGGCCCGACACAATGGCGTTGCCGGCCATTTGCGGGATCAGTCGCGTATTGTGGTTGCCATTATCGTCCGCATAGGTCGAAAAGGCGATAATGGCACCAGCCGCCTGAAGGCGGGCCGCGTTGGCTGAGGTCGCAGCTAAACTATCGAAGGTTTTAGGTTGATTGTGATAAGGGTTTAGAATGATGGGAATATCGGCGGCGGCCAATTCATCAGCGAGCCGCCAGGCCTCGCGCCCATCCAGAATAGCCAGGTGAAGTTTCGGGCGACGGCTCTTGAGGGCCAGGACCTGGGCGATATCAGCTTTACGGTTGACCCGCAGCATCAAGAGCAAGTCACCTGAAATAACGGGCGTGAGTGCCTTGCGGTCCGTGAGGGGCAAGAGGCCTTCGCGTTGTGTGGCTTTGCTATTGGCCTCTTCTTCGGCCTCATCAAGGGCGGCCTCCAAATAAGCCCAAGCAGCAGCATGGGAATTTCCTGCCAGTTTCGCGCCTTTTTCGGACAGATCAGCGACCATAAAAGCGCGTGGTTTTATGACCGGATTTGCCTCGGTCAAGCGTATGACCGCGCCTTGACCACCAAAGATGGTAAGGCTGGCGATCGGCGCCGATGCAGCCAGGGTCACGCCTTCCATACGGGTAATCGGGATCAGACTTGAATCCATATTAAGGGCACTGCCAGCATCCAGTGCGGCACCCATCGCTGCCAAATCGGCTTTGTAATCTGTCGTGCCGCCAGAAAGCTCAACCTCGCCGAGGCCAAGATTGGTGAAGGCGTTAACAAATCCGGGTGTGACAATGCGGCCGGGCACATCGATGATGCGATAGCCAGCAGGGATCTTAGCTCCTTCGTGCACGGAGATTATTTTGTTACCATCAATCAAAACGGTTCCTGGGCTCAACACCCCCGCTTTGCCCACGGTGTGAACCGTTCCCCCCGTGATCGCGATCTTCTCAGCGGCGACTGGTGCAAGCGCAGACAACCCTATCCATATCAAGGCGGCCGTTAGTCCGACGTTCATGCGTCTCACTGGACATCTCCTTCACCCGGTTGACCAAGTTCGAAATCTGACACCGGCCAGCTACTTGGATCATTACGGTCATAGGTCAGTGCCCCATCGACGAAGACGAGTTCGGCGCGGCTATAAGTTGAAAACGGGTCAGTGTTCCAGAGAACAATATCGGCGTTCTTGCCGGCTTCGATTGAGCCAGTCTGATCAAAAATCCCTAAAGACCGGGCGGGGTTTGCCGACAGCCATGACCACGCCTCGGCCTTGGAAATGTCGAGGCCCAATCGGTTGCCATCACTCAACGCCTTAGCGGCTTCTTGGTTCAATCTTTGAATACCGTCAGGAGAATCAGAATGGACGATGGCGCAAGCACCGGCGGCATGAACAAAGGGTATGTTTTCGCGGATACCATCATAAGCTTCCATTTTGAAGCCCCACCAGTCGGCCCACATGGCCGCGCAGACATTATTGTCGTGCAGCAGGTCGGCCACTTTGTAAGATTCGGCGGCCTGGTGGAAAGTGCCAATCTGATAATCAAACTCTTTCATAACATCGAGCATAGTCCCCATATCGTCCGCACGGTAACAATGCATGTGGACGATAATCTCCCCGTTCAAGACGCCAGCCAGCGTGTCGAGCGCGAGATCGCGTTTAGGCGGGTCTGGATCTTCCCCTTTGTCATAAGCCTGTCGGTATTCCTCCCAGGCGCGCCGATAAGCTTGCGCTTCAATCCAGGCGCTACGATAGCCGGCAACGTTACCCATACGGGTTCGGGGGTGCTTTTCATCTCCATAGACCCGCTTGGGGTTTTCACCGCAGGCCATCTTGAGACCGTAGGGCGCGCCGGGGAATTTCATATCCTGCACGGTCCGCCCGTAGACATTTTTGAGGGTGACCGAACGACCGCCGATCAGATTGGCCGATCCGGGCAAGATTTGCATGGCTGTGACACCCCCTGCCAACGCTGTTGCAAAGCCAGGATCTTGCGGCCAAACCGAATGTTCCGCCCACACTTGTGGCGATGTGGGCGTTACTATTTCATTTCCATCGAACAGAGATGGCACTTCCGGATACGGATAAACACCGAGATGGCTGTGAACGTCGATGATGCCGGGGGTCAACCATTTGCCAGCACCGTCGATGACGATCACACCTTCCGGTGGGACAATATTGTCACCGACCAATTCGATCTTGCCATATTGCAAAAGAACGGCGCCGTTATCGATGCGCCCACCGACACCGTCCAAAATGGTCACGTTGCTGATTAAGGTCGGCTGTGAGGTCAGCGGTTTGTAGGTCGACGGAAACGGATTGGGATCGATGGAGACGAGGGCGCGCTGGCCGCCCTCACCTTTGCGCTTGGCGTTGGCATCTCCGTCATTCTGGCC
>JAJFIN010000465.1 GCA_021774955.1 Alphaproteobacteria bacterium
GGGGTGGTTGGGAAGGGGGAGCGGGCGGGTCAGTCAAATACCAAAAAATCTAGAGAAAACTATAGGGGTCGACATCGACATTCACGCGCACTGAATTGGGCACTTTAATCGGCTCGAGCCAGGTCCGCACATAGGCCTGAATATTGAAATCACGCGCCGCCTTTAACAGAAACCGATGGCGATGACGCCCCCTGACCACAGCAATCGGCGCTGGGATCGGGCCGAAGACCATCACCCCATCGGCTTTTGGGGCCTGCCGAGCCAAATCACGCATATAAGTCTCAACCTGTGGCCCATCGCGGCCGGACGCCACAATGGCCACCAATCGGCCGAACGGCGGCATGCTCAAGATCTCTCGCTCGACAGCTTCTTGGGCAAGAAACCCGTCTCTTTCACCGGCCAAAAGCGCACTCATGACCGGGTGTTCGGGCATGTAACTCTGGACGTAAACCCGGCCCGGTTTATCGGCCCGGCCCGCCCGACCTGCCACCTGATGGAGCAGTTGATAGGTCCGTTCAGCCGCGCGCAAATCGCCCCCTTTGAGCCCAAGATCGGCATCGACAATGCCGACAAGCGTCAATCCGGGGAAATTATGGCCCTTAGCCACAACTTGCGTGCCAATGAGAAGATCGATCTCTCCACCTTCCATGCGCGCGATCAGCTCAGCAATTTCCTGCGGGCCCCGGATCGTATCGCTCGACATGATCTCAATGCGGGCCTCGGGGAAATGCGTCTTGACCTCTTCATAGACCCGTTCGACACCCGGACCACAGGCCGCCAGCGTATCTTCAGCCCCACATTCGGGGCACTTCTTTGGTTTGGGAATTGAATAGCCCGTGAGATGGCAGACCAAGAGATTTTGAAAGCGATGTTCAACCAACCACGAAGAAGAATCCGGCGACATCATCCGGTAACCGCACGTCCGGCACAGGGTCAGCGGCGCATATCCGCGGCGGTTCAGAAACAGCATTGCCTGTTCGCCAGCCGCAAAAGTCTTGGTCATTTCATCGACCAGCGTCGCCGATAGAAACTTGTCGGCACTGAGCTGAGCGGTGCGCATATCAAGTGTGATGATCTCAGGCAGGCTGGCCGCGCCGTAACGCAAACCCAATCGCAGCCAATCATATTTACCGAGTTGGGCATTGGTGACGGTCTCTAACGATGGCGTGGCTGAGGCCAGCACAACGGGAAACGCACCCAATTGCCCGCGCACCACGGCCATGTCGCGCGCATGATAAATCACCCCGTCTTCTTGTTTGAAGCTTTGGTCATGCTCCTCATCAACAACAATGAGACCCAAATCCGGGAACGGGAGAAACAATGCCGAGCGGGCGCCGATCACAACTTGTGCTTCACCCGAGGCGACGGCACGCCACACCCGGCGGCGTTCAATCTGGCTAAGGCCGGAATGCCAAGCCGCCGGGGCCGCCCCAAAACGCGCGGTAAAGCGTTCGAACACTTGCAGCGTCAGGGCAATCTCAGGCAGGAGAATGAGCGCTTGCCGGCCTTGCCGAAGCGCTTCTGCAACGGCCTCGAAATAGACCTCCGTTTTACCCGACCCTGTCACCCCATCGAGCAGCGACACCGAGAAGCTCTTTGAACAGACCTTCTCGACAAGACGACCCGCCGCGGCACTTTGTTCGTCAGAAAGAGTGGGGCTTGCATGGTCCGGTGCGGGCCGTTCAAACGCCTGATCCACAGGCCGCATGACGGTTTCTAAAGCGCCGCTTTTGACCAGACCCTTGATCACCCCACTCGTAACACCGGCCTCATGCGCCAGATCGCGTTGCGAACGCAGCAATCCATCCGCCGCCACATCCAGAACCCGCTGGCGCGCTGGGGTCAGGCGTTCAGGCTCAGATACTCCCAACCGAAAGGCCGCCACTTCCTTAGGCGGTTCAAACGCACCGCGCGCGCGCATCGTTAGCGCTAGCACCAATCCCGGCGCGGTCAGCGTATAATCGGCCACCCAATCGACCAGGCGCCGGAGACTTTCAGGCATCGCCGGGGCTGAAAACCTCTGCTCGATCGGCTTTAGTTTCTCGCTGGCCACATCATTCGAGCCGGGCCCCCAAACCACGCCGATCACCCGCCGCGGGCCCAGCGGCACTTCAACATAATCGCCCGGTGAAACCACCAACTCCCCCGGAACAGCATAGTCATAGGCACCAGCCAGCGGCAGCGGCAGCAGCACACTCACCACATCAATATCTTCAAGCTCTGCATCTGCGTCGAAGAAAGTTTCGGCCAAAACTCACCTATACCGATTGAGCCCCTTCCCGAATCGGGTTCTATGGGGCACAAGATCATATATCATTATGCTGGACCGCTATTATCACGGATAGGGGCGCAAAGAGGAAATCCCATGAAGTTCTTCGTCGACACCGCCGACATCAAAGACATCACCGACCTGGCCGAAACCGGCATGGTCGACGGCGTCACCACCAACCCCTCGCTGGTCGCCAAAACCGGCGCTAATTTCTTCGATGTCTTGAAAGACATCTGCGCCATTGTATCGGGCCCGGTCAGCGCCGAGGTCACCGCCACCGATTCCGATGGCATGTTGCGCGAAGCCGATAAACTCACCGCCATCGCTGACAACATCACCATCAAAGTACCGCTGACCTGGGACGGTCTCAAAACCTGCAAAAAACTGACCAGCCAAGACGTCATGGTCAATGTCACGCTGTGCTTCTCCGCCAACCAGGCACTCCTGGCTGCCAAAGCCGGCGCCACATTCATCTCGCCGTTTATTGGGCGGCTCGATGATCTGGCCCTCGACGGCATGCAGCTGATCCAAGAAATCAGACAGGTCTATGACAATTATGATGCCATCGAGACCGAGATCTTAGTCGCTTCCATCCGCAGTGCTAACCATGTCAAAGACTCCGCCCTCATCGGCGCCGATGTCGCCACCATCCCGCCCAATGTGCTGCGTGGACTGATCAATCATGCGCTCACCGACAAAGGCTTGGCCGCCTTCCTCGCCGATTGGGAAAAAACCGGCCAGTCCATCTTATCGTAACCACGTCCTGCCTTGGCTTGCCACCTATTGCTGATCTTGATACTTTCACCGCCGTAAAGTCTTGGTTAAAAGGTGAAGTGATCTGACCATAGATCAAGGTCTACAAGACCAAAAGATAGCCTGGGAAAATTACTTGAAGGCCGAACGGCGTTTGGCGGCGCGCACCTGCGTCATCTATCAAACCGCTCTTGATGATTTCTTGTCTTTCCTCACCGACCATTTGGGCGGCAGCGTCTCCCTTGAAGATTTGAGAGATCTTCAAACACGAGATTTCCGGGCCTTCCTGAGCGCCTTGCGTCGCCAGCGAACACTGGCCAACAGCACCCTGTCCCAACAAATTTCTGCCCTGCGTAATTTCTTTCGCTTCCTAGAAAAAGAAAACGTCGTCTCCAATCCCGCGATCCAAGCGCTACGAACACCAAAAAAAGCCCACACCATCCCAAGACCGCTTTCTGAACCGAATGCCCAATCGCTCATCGCTACAGCAGAGATAAATGATGCTCGTGTCTGGGTGCAAGCCCGCGATATTGCTCTGATCACACTTCTCTATGGCTGCGGTCTACGCATCAGCGAAGCACTGTCATTGACCGGACATGACCTCCCGCTTGGCAAGACTTTGAACATCATCGGCAAGCGCAACAAAGAACGTATTGTGCCGGTTCTGCCAATCGTTTCACAGGCAATTGAACATTACACGGAACTTTGCCCTCACCCCGTGCTCGACGAGGGTCCATTGTTCAAAGGCATCCGAGGCGGCGCGCTCGGAGCGAGAGCGGTGCAGAAAATGATTGAAACTCTGCGCCATAAATTGGGTCTACCCGAAACCGCAACGCCACATGCCCTGCGCCATTCCTTTGCCACGCATCTTTTAGGCAATGGCAGCGACTTGCGGGCCATCCAAGAATTGCTCGGCCACGCATCATTATCGACCACACAGATCTACACCGAGGTTGATACCAAGCAGCTGATGGAAACCTATCGCCAAGCAATGCCCCATCGTCCCCGGCGCTCGCGAGCGAATGGGTAATTTCTTTTTTCTAAGCCTCACACTCTTCCGTTATCCTGAGGAGGATGTGCAACATCCGTCTCGAAGGATAGAGGTTTCATCTCTGCCATGCCTCCTTCGAGACACCGCCTTCGGCGGTTCCTCAGGATAACGTCGGTGTAATTTTTTGTTGACGAGGCAGGGGGAGCGGGCTGGCCAGGTCAACTTCATATAAAGCTACATCTGCATGGTCCAGCCACCAACACCCATGGCCGCCTGGCGCACAGCCTCGGTCAGCGTTGGATGGGCATGACAGGTCCGTGCAATATCTTCTGCCGAGGCCGAAAACTCCATCGCCACGGCAGCCTCACCGATCATATTACTGGCATCCGGCCCAATGATGTGAACACCTAAGACGCGGTCGGTTTTTGCATCCGCAATCACTTTGACAAAACCATCGGTCGATCCAGCAACCTTAGCTTTGGCATTGGCAGTAAAAGGAAACTTGCCAACCTTGTAATCGACGCCGGCCTCTTTCAATTCTTCTTCGGTTTTACCAACGCCGGCCACTTCCGGGTTGGTATAAACAACCGACGGAATAATATCGTAATTCACATGACCGGATTGACCGGCAATGGTCTCGACCACCGCTACGGCTTCCTCTTCAGCCTTGTGAGCAAGCATCGGTCCGACGATCACATCTCCGATCGCATAAACCCCTGCAACATTGGTTTGATAATGCCCATCAACGCCGACCCGTCCGCGCTCATCCAAATTAACGCCTATCGTATCGAGCCCCAGCCCATCGGTATAAGGACGCCGCCCAACACAGACCAAAACCGCATCGGCTTTTAAAACTTCTGCATCACCACCCTTTGCCGGCTCAATGGTAACTTTGAGAATGCTCTTTAGCTTCTCAACGCCGGTTACCTTGGATGACAAGCGAAAGGTCATGCCTTGTTTCTTCAATACGCGTTGGAATGTTTTTGTAACCTCGCCGTCAATACCCGGTGCGAGATGGTCTAAAAACTCCACCACCGTCACTTCAGCACCCAGACGACGCCAAACCGACCCGAGTTCAAGGCCAATAACACCACCGCCAACAACCACAAGATGCTTCGGTACTTTACTGAGGTTCAAGGCCCCCGTTGACGAAACAACACGCTCTTCATCGATCTCAATATTCGGCAGCGAAACAATGTCTGAACCGGTGGCAATAACGACATGTTTGGCATCAAGAATCTCAACGCCTTTTTCGGTTGTGACCTCAACTTGATTACTGGATAAAAACCGCGCGCTACCAACATAACCATCGATCTTGTTTTTCTTCAGAAGAAACTCAATACCCTTCGTCAGCTCAGAAACGTTTCTATCTTTGTAGGCCAACATCGTCGGGAGATCGAGTTTGACATTGCTGGCTTGCACACCAATCTCACCCATATGTTGGGCTTCTTCAAAAACTTCCGAAGCATGGAGCAGGGCTTTCGAAGGAATGCACCCAACATTAAGGCAGGTGCCGCCAAAGGTTCCCCGTTTGTCAATGCAGGCGGCTTTCAACCCCAATTGGGCTGCCCGGATCGCACAATTGTAACCACCAGGACCGCCGCCAATGACAACGACATCATAAGATTGAGCCATAAAGACGCCTATTAATTTTATCGTGGAAACCAAAGCGTTTCCAGGAAAAGTGGATACCGGTTTTCCGTCCGGAAACGCGATAAAACAACATATGAGGGCCCGGTTTTGATTCTATCAAAATCGGATTTGCCCTAGAGATCCAGAATAAGACGCTCTGGTTCCTCAAGACATTGTTTTACGCGCACAAGAAATGTCACTGCCTCTTTACCATCTATGATTCGGTGATCATAAGATAGCGCCAGGTACATCATCGGCCGAA
>JAJFIN010000466.1 GCA_021774955.1 Alphaproteobacteria bacterium
TTTTCATTCTCCTATGACATGCGGGTCTATTTTGCTGACGATAATCCTCACCTCAGTACACTGGAAGACTTTGAGAAAACTTATTCTCATAATGAGAATATTCTCTTCGTTGTTTACAACAATGGCAATTCGGTATTCGAACCAGATGCGCTGCAGGCTCTACGCGACTTAACAACGGATGCGTGGCAACTCCCCTACTCGACGCGCGTCGATTCGGTTATAAACTTTCCTTATGTCCAGGCCGAGGTTGACGATATTCATATCGGCGATCTGGTGCCGGACGATATTGACCTTAACGCACAAACAATAGAGCCTATACGCAAGGCAGCCTTGTCTGAACCGGCACTCATTAATCGTCTGGTTGCTGAGGACGGTTTGGCGGCGGGCGTGAATGTCAACTTTCTGCTCGATAGACCTGCCTCCGAGGCGGTGCGAGAAATCAACCGCGCAGCGTGGCTGCTTTCAGAGGAGATCAGCAAGGCTTACCCGGGTATCGAAATCCACCGTGCCGGCAATGTCATGCTGATGGAAACTTTCGGCATCGCCACTCTGAATGACCTGACAAGCTTGCTGCCGCTTAGTCTGATGGTGGCTGGTATTGTCATGATGTTTTTGTTGCGCTCACTGCGCGGCGCGCTATCGACAGCCTATGTCCTGGCCTTTGTATCTGGCACAGCTTTTGGCATCGCGATTTGGCTGGGTCTCGTGTTCAACAATTCAACCGTGATTGCTCCGGTAATCATACTGACCTTGTCAATGGCCAGTGCTGTTCACATTGTTATTCGCACGCGACAGAAACTAGCAGAGGGCGTCGCACAGAAAGAAGCCGTTTTAGCAGCATGCGCCCTTAACGCCGTTCCGATAACGCTGATGAGTGTCACAACGGCGGTTGGTTTTTTAGCGATGAATTTTTCCGATGCACCGCCATTTCGCGAGCTTGGCAATTTGGTGGTGCTTGGGCTGGCCATTAATTTATTTGCCTCGTTCACAGTTTTACCGGCCGCCCTTTCGCTTATTCCCACAAAACCAAAACGCTCATCAGTGCGCAGTTCAATTGTCCAAGCCTATAGCCGAATGATCCAAAAGAGCGCGTTTGTCATTAGCTATGTGGGACCCGCTGCCCTTCTCACTTTAGTGATCGGATTGTTCAGCACCGTTCTGGACGATGACTACATCAAATACTTTGATCAGTCATACGATTTTAGAATTGGTTCGGACTTTGCTGAAGAGCATTTGACCGGCATGAACGTGCTCGAGTTTAGCCTTGGCGCACAGGAAGGCTCCGGCGTTTTCGATCCGGCCTACCAAAATAAACTGAGTGAGTTCCAGCGTTGGTTGCAGGACCAACCAGGCGTGGTCAATGTGCTCGCCATTCCGGAAATTACCAAACAGGTTCACGATGCCTTTAACGGCGGCTCGGGGGAAAATTACGCCATTCCCGATGATCCTAATCTGATTGCGCAATACTTCCTGGCCTATGAGCTGTCGTTGCCTTATGGGCTTGACCTCAATGATCAGATTGATGTCAGCCGCACCAAGAGCCGTGTCACCATCCTCCTGCGCGGCGTTACCTCGGGTGATATTCGCCGGCTCAATCTTTCTGCGACCCGGTGGCTTCAAGACAATGCCGCGGCCTATCCCGCATCACAGGGAACGAGCATCAATGTCATATTTTCCTACTTATCGACCATCAACATTCGCAGCATGATCATCGGCACTGCGATTTCTTTCTTGATCATCTCCCTGATCATCGCGCTCTATCTGCGCAGCGCCTTTTTGGGATTTCTAAGTGTCGCGACAAACACTGTACCCGCGATCGCAGGATTTGGTTTGTGGGGCATCTTATTTCAAGAAATCAATTTGGCGGCTTCAATCATTACCGCCATGACCATTGGTATTGTGGTCGATGACACGATCCACTTCCTTCACGCTTACCGAAAAGGCAGAGGGTCTGGTTTGGATCCTGCGGCGGCGGTCACTGAAGTGTTTGAAACTGTTGGGCCTGCGATGCTGGTCACGACGGCTTCTCTTTGTATTGGATTTTTATTACTGGCCTTATCAGGCTTTGAAGTAACGCGAACGCTTGGCACGTTCACGACCATTATTTTCCTTCTGGCTTTGATTGTCGACCTTGTCATCCTGCCGGCCACGCTGTTGCAATTTGACAAAACCAAGGCTGATAGTTTTGCCGATGGTTAGCGGTCCGCGATCACGCAAATGTGTATTCGTTACATATTCTTGCTCTCTATTTAGGGGAATTTTCCAAAATAATTCATTCTACGGTAGAAATTGCCATAATACTAAGCAACAGCGCATTTATGGAAAGCTTATATTTGTCGTTTACCATTTATTTACTCTAGCTTTCGACTCACCCTTTAAGACATAATCTGTCGTCAACAGTGGGACCAATTTCTGGGTTTCCAATAAGAAAATCGTCGTGAGAAAATCCGGCCGCAATGCATGCTGGGATGGATGTTCTTGCGCAACTAGTTTGGGTAAGAGTTAAGCGTAGGGTAAGTTTATGACTCAGTATGAGGATCTGACCGGGGCCGCCGGACAGACCATGTTTTATCGGGCCGAACGATTTGAAGCCGGCAAACTATTTCGAGGTCTCGTTCCCGCAACCGATATCGGTGACCTCCCGCACCGGCTGTGCGATTTAAGCATGAGTGGTCTTGCAGCTATCGCCAGCGATGGTGTTGACCACCCCCCCGTTGGTGAAAATGTCCCGATAAGCCTACGCATCAACAACACACCTTTGCATACGGGATACGGAAAGATTGTTCGCACCGAGCCTCTGTATGCCGGTACCAAAGTTGCGGTCAACTTTACTGACGGCCATCTTGATATCGCCTCACTGATTGCCGGGCATCGTGAGCAAACGCTACGCCAACAACTAAACACACATACCGACCATCAAACCCACTTGGTGAATTCCAATTACCGACTTCTATGTGTCGACTTCTTAAAACAGCTAAGACATTACAAACAGCTTTTGGATTACTGGAAAGACGAAGAAAGCTTGATGGGAAAGCGGTCTCTGTCTGAAAGCGAAGTTGTCGCTTTGTGCGTTGAGCATTTCAAACCTGAGTGGAGACGTTTTCAAGCAGACACCAATCGATATGTCGAAAGCGTATTGAACGATGCAGATGCGCTGAGCGCCGCCAAGAAATTTACTGAATCGGTCATCACACCAGACCTCATGCCTGGTCCTATTTGGCAACGAAGTTTTGAGAAACCTTTGGGCTATCCCGGTGATCACCTGGTGATGGATTATGTTTATTCATGGCGTGACGAGGGTAAAACTCTGTATGGAAAGTTTGTTCACAGGTTAGGCCTTGATGCATTGGAATGCGTGGCAACGCGTATGACGATGATGCAACAGCTTATTGCAGACGAATTGGCTCAAGATCCTGAAGGCAGCCCTCTCAGAGTGGCGAATTTGGCCTGCGGATCGGCCCAGGAAATAACCAACACTTTATCACTCCCTGAACTGCAGCGCCCGATTCAGTTTTCATTGATTGATCAAGATGAAAACGCGCTCGCTTTTGCCTATTCAAAAACCTACCCAGAGGTTGTCCGGCACCGCGGACGGGCGCGCGTCCAATGTTTTCACAGCTCGTTCACCGAGCTCATGAAAGGTGGGGCATTACGCGATATATTACCTCAGCAAAACCTCGTCTACACGATTGGCCTGTTCGACTATTTGAAACAGAGGCGCTGCAAGACACTGACACGAAACCTGTTCGAGAAGCTTGTTCCAGGTGGGCTCCTGGTCATCGGCAACCTCAAGCGATCATTCAACAGTGGTCTGTGGTGCGCGGAGATGGCGACCGATTGGAGCATGCACTACCGCACCAAGGAAGACATGCTGGCACTGACCGAAGGGTTGGATTGTGCATCGGTGGATATCGCCACAGATCGCACAGATCGGATTTATCTAATGAGCGTGCGCAAACCGCTTTAGCCAAATAGCGTGAACAGAGTTAAGCACTCTTTTTTTCAAGAGCATCCACATCGGGTGGGTTTAGAATCGCATTGCGCTCAGGGGGCAACACGATCGTAACTGTCGTGCCTCGACCAACGGCGCTATCGATGATCAATTTGCCGTTGTGCAGTTCAACAATCTTTTTCACCAGCGGCAGACCAAGACCTGTACCGCCATGTTCGCGACTTAAGGCTTGCTCAACTTGAACGAACGGCTCAACGATCGTTGCCAGTGCGCCATCTTCAATACCTATGCCGGTGTCTTCAATATCAATTTGGACAGCACCGTTCGATTGCTGCACCAACCTAACGGTGATCTGTCCGCCCTTGGGGGTGAATTTGATCGCATTTGAAAGGATGTTGGTGATCGATTGTCGGATCAACTTTTCATCAGCCCAAAGTATAAATTCTTCTTTAGGTTTGACAAATCCTGTGCGTAACCCCTTCTCAGAAGCACTTTCACGCAACGCCCTCATCGTATGGTCGATGGTATCAACCACGTCGAATTCATCATCACGCAACTCAAGACGCCCCGCATCGGCTTTTGAGATATCCAAAATGTCATTGATGATGCCAAGCAGGTGATGACCACTAGCGGCAATATCATCAATGTAAGAAGCATATTTTTCTGAGCCAATGGGGCCGTAGAGTTTTTGCTGGATGATTTCTGAAAAACCAATGATGGCATTGAGCGGTGTGCGCAGCTCATGACTGATAACGGCCAGAAACTCGCCCTTCGCTCTGTTGCCAGCCTCCGCTAATTCCAACAGTTCGCCCGAGCGCTGCACTTCTTCTTGAAGTCGATAGCGCTGCGCAAATTCTCTCCGCGTATAGACGTCTTGCCAATAACTTGTCCAAATCGTCCAAGCAACCACTACAAAAAGGAAAAATGCGTTGCTGACCAGAGCCCATTCAGGAATCGGATTGATGGTGCTCGCGGTGTACAAATAGAGGAAAAACAAGCTGATAGACGTTGCTGTCGAATAGAGGAACTTAAAAATCAATATGTTCGAGGCATACAAGATCATCAGGATCAGGCCGGCATAATAAATGTACGAATAAGGCGTCTCGATTACTGCAGTCATTAAGATGATGCCGCCAGCAGCGGTCGCCATGCAGGCGATGAGGATTATTTGTAAAGAATCGTAGGTTTTCCATCGAAATGTCATGGCTGTCAGAACAAGGATAGCTGGACAGACAATTCCGCGGATCAACAGAGCGGTATTACGATCAGCTTCGCTGAGAACGACAAAATCAAGCAGGCTGTATATAATATAGGCGCCAACCCCAAGTAGCATATAGACCCTGACCATGGTCAATGCTTGTTTGACATACGCCAGCCTAAATTCAGCTTCTAGCTCGCGATCGCGAAAACGCACAAAAAGCGGATGGATTCCAAACCGCCAGGTTTGTTTATTCGCGTCGATTTGGTCTTTTTCACTCATTCGATCACGTGGAGGAATCTCAAAATAGTGCCATTTATCAATAGTTTGAAATGCCTAATCTTCGATTAAGTAACGAAGCAAAGCATTACACAAGGCCACCAATTCGAGCCATTTATACTTACGAATAGGCATGGCAGATTGCAGGCACACTTACTGGTTGAATGTCTGTTTCTTTGAAGTTCAAGGTCTGTGTAAATGAGTTTGCTTTCAAACACCGAGAAAAGAGCCAAAATGGTGGTCAGGCGATGGGCCGGCCCATGCCGTCACCGTTAGGCCGCTTTTGGAATTAAAGAGGATACAAGAGATGACACTGGAAAAAATCGCGCTTCGTCCTTTCCTAGCCGCGACCGTCACAGTCGGACTTGCCTTTGCCGCTTCATGCCAATTCAATTTGGCTGCAGCTGACACATTCGACAATCAACCGAGCGAAAACAAAACCGTTTCAGATTATGACTCGATCCGACTTTCAGGCGCCTTTAAAGGCACGATCGTTGTTGATGGCACTGAATCTTTGACGCTCTACGGTGAAGACCTTGATGAGCGGGTCGAAGTTTCCACCAAAAACAATCAGCTTCACCTAAAGTCCAAGCGACACAATTGGAGAGGAAAATCCGTTGGTGTGAAAATCTCCGCCAAGGATCTCGACAAGGTTATCATTGACGGTGCCGGTAACATCGATATTACAGGAATTAAGTCAGACGATTTCGGGCTCAAATTACCGGGAGCGGCCACGGTTTCTGCTGAGGGGTCATGTAAGGACGTTGATATCGTCATTTCGGGCGCAGGAACGGTTGATGCAGCAGAACTGCACTGCAATACTGGCAACATCGTCGTCAGCGGCGCCGCCACGGTTAGTGTTTATACTGATGAAAAAGTTGACGCCAGAGTCAGCGGCGTTGGCACCATCAAAATCCACGGATCGCCAGACGAAGTCGATCAGAGAGTTTCCGGTGTCGGTCGCATCAAACTGATCAACAATAATTCTGCAGACTGATCTGCTGAACGTCTCACTACCAATTATCAATGGGCATGTTCTTTCACGGACATGCCCATTTTCTTGTGTGTGGCATTGGCATTTAGATCAACTCAATACGCGCTCAAGCCGATCAAGCGCTTCAACCAGCTTGTCTTGGGAAATAGCAAAACACAGACGCAGAAAGCCCTCGCCGCCAGGTCCGAATGCGGTTCCCGGGGCAAGGCCCACATTGGCTTCATCGACGAGACGCAATGCTGTTTGCCGGGCATCCTGCTTTCCTTCAACGGCAAAGAAAGCATAAAAGGCGCCCCTTGGTTGCAAGACCCTCACCTTGGGGATGCGAGACAATCTCTCACACACCAGATCTCGTGCGGTGGTCAGAGTTTTTACTTGCTCATCCACAAAGGCATCGCCTTGCTCAAGAGCGGCAACACAGCCTGCTTGCAGAAAAGCCGAGACACCGGAAGTGTTATACTGAATGAGATTTTCTATGACCTGCCCGAGCGCTGTGGGCGCGATAATCCACCCCACGCGCCAACCGGTCATGGCCCAGTTTTTAGAAAAGCTGTTGACGATCAAAAGCTGATCTTGATCTGTGCAATGGGTGAGGAAGGACGGTGCGACGGGCCCGTC
>JAJFIN010000467.1 GCA_021774955.1 Alphaproteobacteria bacterium
TCAAAAAGTATCCGGCGGCAAAAGTTGCGAGCCGGCTTATGAGTATAGGCTCCATAAGCCATCGCTTCGTTCTTGTGACACAAAATATGAATACCCGCTCCTCTCTCAACCACCCGAAGGGCTACCATGGTTGAGAGAGGAGCGGGTTTGGCATTGCGGTATGACAATTGAGAGGTGAGAGCCTGGCGTCCATGGATTCGTCTGGACCGTAGCCCTTTTATCCCACCTTTTTTTCAGTTCGGCAGGCTATTAACCACATTCGACCGCGCAGGCTGGCGCAGCTCCCCGGAAAACCGCCGATCTGAACCATCAGGGTCGATTATCCCCCTTTTTGTGGAAAATTGTGATATCGTGCATATATATAGTGACGGGAACGAGACTTCTAATGAATATCTGATGAGATGGGCAATGGTCTGTCTGCCCCGGAACAATATCCAGCTGAATAATTAACCCCTTTGCCGTTTTCAATTTTAATTGGAGGCGGACGGACAAAGTTAATTGTTTTGCCACCCTAATAACCGCCCGACAGAGGGCCGGGAGATCGGCTACGCCTCAGCGGCCTACCGAAAGCGCCAACTTCTGATGCTTCTTCCACAACAGAAAAGAAACTGCCATGTCGACGCATGCACGGATGAATGCTGAGGAAAAATTCGCCGCAAATTTGAAAAAGGTTGAACAGGCCAGAACAGAAACAGATCTGGTGCAGAAAAACAAAATGGACCACATTGCAAAACTGCGGGCCCAGCGATTGGCCAAAGAGGCGACCGACAGAGAAATTGAAATTTTGGTCAAAGCCAACAAAAAAATAAAGAAAACGACTAAATCGCGCGCGAAGCCTGCAAGCAGCCCACAAACCGCCGCCAAGACCAGCAAATGAACCAGCTGACATTGGGTGTCATCGGAACCTCGAGAAAAAAGAATGAGAAGCGCGTTCCCATTCACCCGGAACATCTGGCCCGTTTACCAGAGAGCGTTCGCCAGCAGCTGATATTTGAAGAAGGCTATGGCCTCCCCTTTAATTGGTCTGATGCTGAGCTTGTCGCTCAGTGCGGCGGCATCGCAACACGCCACGAAATCCTCACCGATATTGGTTCGGTAATCATTGCAAAGCCGATGCAAACTGACCTGCAGGAGCTGCGCGAAGGCGGCATGCTCTGGGGTTATCCGCATTGCACCCAGCAGCGAGACATCACACAGACCGCCATTGATCGTAAGCTCACCCTGATTGCCTTTGAGGATATGTTTGTATGGGGCCCCGAGGGTGAAGTCGGACGTCATACATTTTACAAGAATAATGAACTTGCCGGTTATTGTGCGGTGTTGGATGCCTTGCGCTTGCGCGGCATCGATGGTCACTACGGAAATCAACGCAAAACGCTTATCTTTGGATTTGGTGCGGTCAGTCGAGGCGCGATCTATGCACTCAAAGCACACGGGTTTCGGGACATTACGATCTGCATTCAGCGTCCCGATCACGAAGTGCGTGAAGAAGTGCTCGATTGTCACTACGCCCGTCTTCGCAAAGGCGAAGGTGACGCCGGGCCAATGATCGTTGTTGAGCATGACGGCACCGAGAGAGCCCTGTCCGAACTCATCGCTGAATCAGAACTGATTGTAAACGGAACCTATCAAGACGCGACGCACCCCCTCATGTTCATCGCAGAAGATGAGCCGTCTTGCCTGAAGCCCGGCACGTTGATTATTGACGTCAGCTGTGATGAGGGTATGGGGTTTTCTTTTGCCAAACCAACCACGTTTGACGATCCCATGTTCAGGGTTGGTGCGGTTGACTATTATGGCGTGGATCACACACCGAATTATCTCTGGGAAAGTGCAACCCGATCAATTTCCGCAGCTCTTGTGGTCCATGTCCCGACCGTTGTGGCCGGGCGCCGAGGCTGGCAGGAAAACGAGACCATCCGACAAGCGATCAATATCGATGACGGTGTCGTTCAAAAACCGGATATCCTGACTTTTCAGGGGCGTCAATCGGCCTACCCCCACGCTGCCCTTTTCTAAAAGGCGGGATGCTGAGGAGCCAAAAAAAGAAAAAGGTGTCAGGAAAAGAGGCAGAGCCTTTTTCCACACATCTTTCAGTATTTTTTCTCGAAGGCAACAAACCGGCGCGCCAGTTCCGACATCAGGTCCTGCCTTCGGTCGGTGGGTAGAAAACTGTAGGTCAGGGCATTTTCTGATAGCTGCTTGAGATCGCGATAGGACAGATCTAGATCTCGCGCGGCTCTCATATATTCGTGGGTCAAATCAATCCGCGAGACCCCTTCATCATCCGTTGAGAGTGCCAGGGGGACGCCGGATTTTTTGTAGAGATGAAAGGGATGATCCGCGCCTTTTACGCCAAGGATTATGTCGTTCGATGTCAGGTTGATTTCAACCATGATCTTTTGTTGCGCCATCTGAACAAGGAGTGCTGCACTCTTATCTTCATAGGCGATGTCAATGCCATGACCAATGCGTTTTGCGTGGCCTAGGTCAATTGCCTGGCGAATGTGGAAACGAAGATTCTTTGGCCGGACCAGACCAAGCGTTAATTCCCCGGCGTGGAGTGTAATATTCCGTGTACCCATATTTTTATAAAGATAGTCGATCTGCGCCATGTGAGAGCGATAATCTCGCAAGGCAATGTAGCCATCCTCCGGCGCCACAAGATTTAACCCCACGATACGCGAATTCTTCTCTATGAAATGCCAACCGAATATAATTTGCGCGTAAACCACCGACGGTTGTGCCTCACGTATTACTTGGTGGAGGAGGCGAATTTCGACGGCGCATCCGGGGCTCGCCTCTGGGGTTCCGCATTTCTGTATTTCATTCTTACGCTCAAAGGCTGCTGTGATTTGGCCGTCGGCAAGGTCAATTGCTGGCGCAAGGTTTGTGCCGAACGGTCCTTCCATAAGTGTTGCGTAATCTCGCGCGGGATCGCCTGAAAGCGACAGATTGGCGGCGTGGGCGAAGACCGTTTCCAAGCCCATTGTGTGCATCAGTTCAAGATAGAGAATGTTTTGGGCGGCAGCCCGCTCCGACACGGCCACCAGCATATCGACAAACCGCTCGGGCTTTGCAGCCATACGCGCAAAAGTATCAAAGAACTGATTATGGCCGGAATGGCCCGCATAAGGCACGAAGCTCCGTAAGCTGAGCGCATCAATTAGTTTGCGTCTTTTTTTATCGTCGCTGCGCACCTCGCGCGCCGGCGTAAGGTTCGTCCCAGAACACCCACTCGCCTCAGGTGCTTTCAGTGCCAGTTCCTTTAGATCCACGCACAACCCATCTTCCGCTGCCCAATCGAGCCAGGTTTCCGCATAGATGGCGCCGACAAGATGGTTGTGCAGGTCCCCGCCTTTGGGAAAGGTTTGCATGAACTGACGGAACGCAGGCTGATTGTCTTGGACTGCTCGGAATGTTGCTGCGGCACGGCGCTCATTGGCAAGCGCAGTGCTGGCCGCAAAAACGACAGCGAGGCCGATGGCGATCAGGCGAATGTATCTAACAGTTTTCATATCTTGAGCCTCGCAATAATTCCGCAGGCTATCTGTATCATTGTTCGGCGCGAAATCCTAAGGAGAGACCGGTAAACTAGACTCCAAGGGAGGGGCGTTGGTGACAAATGAAAAATCTAACCGATCCATGAGTGCGAGCGGATCGGCTTCGCTCTCGACTACTTCTGCAACAGTAAGTGGCGGATCTGTGATCACCATGACCATAATGTTTTGTGGATCTAGAAGAAAGGTTTCGATTTCCTCATACATGTTGGGGATAACAATTCCTTGAGCATTGGTCGTCTCTGCCATGAGTTGTGTTTGTGCTCGAATAATTTCGTCAAGTTCTGCCACTGTCACTCCCATCGACTGAGCCATGACTGGTTTCAGCGTCTTTAAGAGGCCTTCATCGCGATAATAAAATCCGATGTTTCTCAAACCAATTTCGTCAATCAGGTCAGTAAACCCTTTGTCTACACCTTCTATCATCGCCATGACTGTTGCGAGCTGATCGCTCCCAAAAACAGGGTTCACAGTCTCATCTGTCTTTCCAGCCGCAGCCACTTGGGCTCCCTCCATCATGCTCTTTAGAGTCTGAATATAGTTTTTGAAAAATTCCTTGGTCATACCGGAAATGCTTAGACCGTGCCTAAAGTGGAAAAGGTGATCAGCCTCCAATTTAAAATCTATGCCAGCAATGCCGTCGGTCAAATCGGCAACTCCCACCAAATGCATATCGATCGCCAAATTCTTCAATCCAAGCGCTGTTAGATATGGTGC
>JAJFIN010000468.1 GCA_021774955.1 Alphaproteobacteria bacterium
CCTTCCTGCCGCTTTTGTGGCGATCGAAGACCGACGGTTTTACGAACACGGAGCCATTGATCCACGCGGACTTGCCCGTGCCCTTTGGGTTAATTTTCGTGCAGGGCGAACTGTTCAGGGTGGAAGTACCATCACTCAACAACTGGCAAAGAATCTTTTTCTTTCAAACGACAGAACGTTCTCTCGAAAATTCAAAGAAGTGTTTTTATCAATTTGGCTTGAGAAACATCTCACCAAAGACGTAATCCTTACTCTTTATCTTAATCGCATCTATCTGGGCGCCAGTACGTACGGTGTCGATGCAGCAGCACAACTCTATTTTGGAAAATCTGCTCGCGACGTTTCCATTGCCGAGGCAGCCATGCTGGCAGGCTTGCCAAAAGCACCCTCTCGCTTAGCGCCGACCAACGACCTCGATAGTGCGCAAGCTCGAGCAACACTGGTGCTTGATAGTTTGGTGGAAACAGGTGTTCTTACTCACGGTGAAGTTTATGCCGCCCGCACTCACCCCGCCACACCAATCCAGCGTGGTAACACTGACGGACAAAACTACTTTATTGACTTTATTAGCCGGCTGGCTGTCGAGTTGATCGGTCAACCTGACAATACGGTTACAATCTACACAACTCTCGATCCGAAACTTCAGCAAAAAGCAGAATTGGCAATGGCTGAAATTCTGGACGCAAAGGCAGAGGACGCGAATGTTGGTCAAGGAGCAATTGTGTCTCTGAGCACCAACGGTGCTGTTAGAGCCATGGTTGGTGGTCGCTACTATTTTGAAAGCCAGTTCAATCGAGCTGCGCAGGCTCACCGGCAGCCAGGTTCTGCATTCAAGCCGTTTGTCTACTTAACTGCGCTAGAAATGGGCATCAAAACGGATAGCGTTTGGGAAGATTCACCTATCCAGATAGGCTCCTGGCGGCCGACGAACTATTCAAACAGATATCAAGGCCGCGTCACAATGCGGCAAGCTTTCGAACAATCGATCAACACTGTGGCGGTACAAATTCAACAATCTGTGGGTGCCAAAAATGTGATCGACAGGGCTAAGAGACTGGGCATTCAATCCCCACTTTACGCAAATCCGTCGCTTGCTCTTGGTACAGAAGAAGTAACGCTTTACGAATTGACTTCTGCCTACACTCCCTTCGCAACAAGTGGCTATGCGGCACCGGCTCACGCTATTCTCAAAATCGTCGCAGAAGATGGATCTACGCTCTATCAGTATGAACCACCAGAACGCACGCGGATTATCGAAAAAGACGTCGCTGCGGATATGAACCACCTCATGTATCAAGTAATTTATCGCGGAACTGGGAAACGCGCCGACCTTGGCGGTCGCCCTGCGGCTGGTAAAACCGGAACGAGCCAAGATTGGCGTGATGCGTGGTTTGTTGGGTACACGCCCTCTCTCGTCACAGGGGTTTGGATCGGAAATGATGACAATACACCAACCGATCATGTCGTTGGTGGAACGCTACCGGCTGAGATTTGGAAGAGCTATATGGAATCAGCGCATGAGGGAATCAAGATCGCGCAAATGCCTGGGGCCTTTCCCGCGCGCGATGGGGTTGAAGCTCAAGACCTCAAGGATTTCCTATCGGGCCTAGCAAAACGCCTAAGGGATGTTGATGCCGATGATCGTAAAGGACGTAAAACGAAGAAAAAGCGCAAAATATTCCCCTGGGATTGAATTTTTAAATTGCACAAGACGATTGATCCTGTAACTCCAATGTGCGGCAATTAAACTCAGTAACACACCTCAGTTAAAACTTGACGCTTGTGTCAACTTTTGCGTTGATATCAAAAACCGGAACCGCTTTTTGATGCCAAAAGTTACCTATATCGAATACGAAACCGGCAAAGAACATATTGTACAATTGTCGAACGGCATGTCCCTTATGGAAGGTGCCATAAAATATGCCATACCTGGGATCGATGGCGATTGCGGTGGTGCATGTGCGTGCGCGACTTGCCACATTTATGTCGACGAAAACTGGCAAGAAAAATGTCCGTCAAAAGACGAACTAGAAGAAGGCATGCTGGATTTTGCTTTTGATACGACAGCAGCCAGTCGCCTTGCCTGCCAAATACGAGTTAACGATGATCTCAACGGCATTGTTGTGCGCATGCCTAAGCGACAATATTAAAATTTCATAATGCTGAGACGCTATGACGCATAAATTGGCCCATTTTAAAAGTGACACATACGTCATTTTTTATTAGTATTATTTCGCACCGTTTTTGAGAGGGCCGGTGATCCGATCCATGACTGTCCGAAATTTCGGACATGGTTGAGCCTGGGAGGATTTATCATGGCACAAACCGTTCAAAGCCCTCAAATTGTCGACACATCTGCTATCGTTGAAGATATCTACAAAAATACTATGGATATCGCGTGGCGGTTTGACTACGAATTTACCGAACAAAAAGTTGAAGATCTTTATTCTCGCGCCAAACAAAATCAGTGGGACGCAGAGGAGATACTTGATTGGGACTATGAAGTAGACCCATCAAAACCTCTCATTGGTGGAAACGACAGTGTTTATTCAAAGCTATCGTTTTTTAAGAAGTTGAGCAAAAGCCAGCAAGAAGAGTTTCTCGCTCATTCGACTGCTCAATTACTGTCACAGTTTCTCCACGGAGAACAAGGCGCCCTCATGACAGCTGCAACAGTAACACATTCTGTACCTGACAGTGGTGCAAAACTTTATGCAGCGACACAGACGATTGATGAAGCACGTCACGTTGAAGTTTACGCAAAATACTGCAACAAGATCGCAATGACTTATCCAATGTCACCGTGGTTAAAAGCCCTCATTGATCTCACACTAAAATCTGACAAATACCAAAAAGTTATGATTGGTATGAACATGATTGTCGAAGGGCTCGCTTTGGGTGCCTTTAACAACATGTACCGCACTACTTCATGCCCGCTTCTCAAAGACATTACGTTCAATGTCATGCGTGATGAGTCTCGGCATGTTTCATTTGGACATGTGTTCCTTGGCCCGGTGATCAAAAATATGCATCCCGATGATGTTGAAGATTGTGCAGAGTTTGCATTCAATGCAGTCAAGCATCTGTTGACGGCAACTGCTGGCGGAACCGGGGCGAGTGATACAGATCCTGGCTTCTTACTCGTGCTGAAGAACTGTAACATTGATCCTAAGGATTTCTTCGCAAGTATCAAAGAAGGCGAAGATGCCGGTATTTTCTCAGAAACACCTCCAGGGCAAATACACTCTGTTAAAGATCTGATGATGCCGGCATTAGCCCGTGTCGGTCTAATCACAGAGCGTACGCGTTCGTTCTATGAGCAAGCGAACATCCCGCTATGGGAGGACACGACTATTCTTACTCGTATGGAGGACGGAAAGACTGACGAAGCGCTTCTCAATGAAGCGGTCGCAGCTGCAGAATAAAGTTTCATCAAGGGGCTGGGAACCGGCGATTTGCTGTATAGTGCATCTCGTCGGTTCCCCTGTGCCTATAAGCCAATGGTTTTTATGTGATGAACATAACCTCGGATGAATTATTTCTCAGCCACCCAGAGGCCACGCTAATATTGCAGCCAGAGGGTACAATAGTTGCCGCCAATCGCGAAGCTGAACGCATTACCGGCTTTAGTACAAATGAAGTCATTGGTGAGAATGTTTCGTTTCTACTGCCAAGCCGCGACGACCGTCGGGTCAACGTACTTTCTTGGTTCAAGCGTTGGTCTGAAGAACCAGACCATGATCAGTCGCGATTCCTCGACCTCATAGCAGAATCCAAAGGTGGCGAGGAATATGCGATTAATGCCCGCGTCAGCAAGTTTGAGAGTGATGGCTCGGCATATATGATTGTAGGGTTTCGCAATGTAAGCCCCACTCAAAAAGAACGACGTGAAGCACATGATGCTACCCTGTGGGCGCGCAGAACACTCCAAATCAGCGAAGACGCAATTATCTCACTTGATGCAGACCAAGCTATTACATTCTTTAATGTGAGTGCTGAACAATTGTTTGGCTATCGTGAGGAGGAGTTACTCGGTCAATCAATTGAGAGATTGTTACCGGAAAGGTATCGCCACAATCACTCCAACCAAATTTCAGAGTTTAGGCGGTCAAAACAACCTTCACGCTTGATGGGAGATCGTGGAGAAATTATTGGACTCACACGAGACGGAGAAGAAATTCCATTTGAAGCGTCGATAACCATGCTGCACATTGGTGGACAACCTAGCTACACAGCTTATCTCAGAGATATCAGAGCTCGAAAAAGAACCCTGCAAATGTTGGAGGAAAGCGAAGACCGCTTTCGCGCAATTTTTGATAACGCGCACCAAGCTATGGCCCTTCTCGATCTTCATGGCAACATCATCGAGTTCAATGCATCAGCACTAACACTCACGGAAAGTGATGCCCCCCCTATTGGACTTAAATTGTGGGAGGTCTCCTGGCTTTCGGGCGATCAAGAAGATGAAGTGGGACGACAAGAAGGTATCGCGCGCCTCAAGACTGCCGTGCAAATTGGTGTTGCTGGCAACAAAAGTCAGTATGTACTGAACTTGAATACTCATGAGGACGGAGCGCGCATAATCGACTTCAGCATAACCCCGGCATTGGATGAAGATGGTCATGCGCGCTATCTCGTTGCAGAAGGCCGCGATGTCACAAATTTGGAACACTTGTGACCGGCTGCTGCATAACCACAGAGGATTGACCTGAGCCGCCCAATAGGATTGTCTCCGGCTCGTGGCACCACCTATTCTTACATTGAGAAACGCCGCCATTAACTGGGGCAGCGCCTATCTTTTTCAAGGAATCGATTTAACAATCGGTAGGCAGGATCGATTGTGCCTGCTTGGACGCAACGGTTCAGGCAAATCAACGCTCCTAAAAACGCTTGCAGGCCAATGGGGGTTGGATCATGGAGAATTGTATCTCCAGCCCGGTCTCAAGATCTCATACTTACCTCAAGAGCCCCATGTCGATGGATCTCCGACTGTTGGCGCTTACATTTCTTCTGGTCTCGGTCTGGAGCACACAGAAGATTTTTATAAGGTTGAGGCGATTGCAGATGAACTCCACCTTGATATCAATCAGGTGGTGGAAACTCTTTCCGGCGGTGAAATGCGCCGTGCCTCACTCGCTCGAGTTTTTGTTTCTGAAGCTAATCTTCTCTTGCTTGACGAACCCACAAACCATCTCGATCTCCCAACCATCGAATGGCTTGAGAAAAAGCTCACCTCATTTCGCGGGGCTTTTATTGTAATCAGCCATGACCGAAAGTTTTTGGCAAATCTTTCGTCGGCTTGTCTTTGGCTCGAACGCACTGAGATGCGGCGGCTAAACAAGGGCTTCAGCCATTTCGATGCATGGGCAGAGGAACTGTCTGCGCAACAAGAGTTGGAACGCCACAAACTGGATAAACTCATTGCTCTGGAAACAGAATGGTCTCACAAAGGAATCACGGCTCGACGAAAGCGCAATCAAGGAAGATTGAGACAACTCGCGAAACTACGAGTGGAGCGCGCGAACCAAATCGACCAAGTGGGAGGAGTAGCCCTAAATGCTGAAAGCGGTGCCCTCTCCGGGAAATTAGTCATCGAAGCTTCCAACGTTACGAAGTCGTATGGCACCAAATCCAAACCAATCATCGATAAATTTTCATACCGAATTGTGCGTGGTGATAGAATCGGGATCATAGGGGCCAATGGAGCTGGCAAAACAACGCTGCTAAATCTCCTAATGGGAGCATTGCCACCAGACACGGGTTCCATTCGCCTCGGCACAAATCTGACTATCCTGACGCTCGATCAAAAGCGCGAAAGCCTTGATCCGCAAAAGACGCTATGGGAGACACTCTCAGACGGTGGTGATCATGTCACAGTCATGGGTAAGTCTCGCCATATTGTTTCTTACCTCAAGGACTACCTATTCTCAGAAGAACAGGCTCGACAACCTGTAAATAGTCTTTCAGGTGGAGAGCGCAATCGTCTGATGCTCGCCCGTGCATTTACTAAACCGTCCAATC